>DAORCZ010001445.1:0-1943 GCA_035345735.1 Pseudomonadota bacterium
CGCGCCGAGCGAGCCGGCGATCCCTACGCGCTGCGCTTTGAGCCGCAAGAGTATCTCCTGCGGGGTGAAGGTGGCGGCTTCGAGAGCGCGCCGTTCGACTGGAGCCCGGACCTCCTCGCCGACCTCGATGCGCTACGCCGTCCGTCGCGCGACCCGGCGATCCTGCCGCGCCTTGGCGAGCGACTGCGCCAGTTCCTGCTACCGCTGGGCTGGGCCGAGCACGAGCAGCAGATCCTCACCGCCTGTGCCCGGGGCGAGCGCGTCGTTCTGACCATTCGCTCCGCCGCCGCCGAGCTGTACGCGCTGCCCTGGGAGCTGCTTACGATCAAAAGCAGCGGTCAGCACCTGGGCGAGCTGCCGTCGCTGCTCCTGCGCTACGAGTGGCCCGAGAGCGCGACCGTGCCAGAGCAGCCGAGCCCCCGACCGGCCGGTGGTCGCATCCTGTTCGCCTGGTCCGCTGCGGGGGGCGCGGTACCGGCCGCCGATCATCAAGCGGCGCTGCAGCAGTCCTGCAGCGCCGGCTGTCACCCTTTTGACAGCAGCCGCGATGTGCTGGCGCACGCCTCGCTCTTGCGGCTGCGCGAGTGTCTGACGCAAGCCCAGCGCAGTGGCGAGCCGATCGCCGTCTTGCACCTGCTCTGTCACGGGGCCGCGGTTGGCAGCACCTTCGGCCTCGCGCTCGACAGCGACGAAGCTGGCGAGGCGCGCGCTGTGCTCGACGCGGGACGCCTGCGGCAGCTGCTCACGCCGTTTGCCGGCATGCTGCGTCTTGTTGTGCTCTCGGCCTGCGACAGCAGCAATAGCGGCGTGCTTGGCAATCAGCTCGGCAGCGTCGCACAAGCCCTGCATCGCGCCGGCATCGCCACCGTCCTCGCCTCACGCTATCCGCTGTCGGTCGCCGGCTCGATTGAGCTCACGCGGGTCCTCTATCAGCGCGTTCTCGTCAATCTCGATTCTTTTGAAGTCGCGGTGTTGCGTGCGCGCGCCGAGCTCTCGAAGGACCAGCGCCATATCGACTGGGCCAGTCTGCAGCTCTACGCCCGCTCATCAGACGGCGAGGACACCCGGCCCGTGATCTTCCGCCCCTATCGCGGTCTGGCCGCCTTCCAGCCCAGCGACCGCCGCTTCTACTTCGGTCGCGAGCGCGACATCGCGCAGATTGCTCAGACCCTGACCTCCGGCGCGCGCATGGTCAGCGTCGTGGGAGCATCGGGGGCCGGCAAGTCGTCGCTGATCCTCTCGGGAGTGCTGCCCCTGCTGCAGGCGAGCAAGGCAGGGCCCACGCTGCGTACCCTCGTCGTTCGACCCGGCGCGGCCCCCTGCTTGGGGCTCGCGCAGGCACTCAGCAGCAGCGCCAACACACCCCGCAGCTCTGCATCGCCGGTGCCGCCCGCCGTCGCAGAACTACGCGCCCAGCTCATCCGCAATCGCTCGACGCTGGCCGAGCTCGCCGCGGCCCGGCCCGACACTCCGCTTCTCTTAGTCGTCGACCAAGCCGAAGAGCTGTTCTCGCAGGCCGATCGCACAGAAGCCGCCGCCTTCATCGATAACGTCATGGGGGCAGTCAAGCAGCCAGGCGGACAGCTCTCACTCCTGCTGACGCTGCGCGCCGACTTCCTCGGCGTCTTTCTCGAACAAGCAGCTCTCGCCGAGGCAGTGCGAGCCAGCATGCAGCTCATCCTACCGCTGGGTCCCAGCGAGCTTCGGCAGGCGATCCTCGGCCCGGCTGCGCTTGTCGGCCTGCACTTTGAGGCCGGGCTGGTCGACGCCCTCCTCGACGCCCTGGGCGAGAGCGAGGTGCCCATCGCGGACGCCGAACCCGACGCCCACGAGCGCGACCGTCGCCCGCTGGCCCCTCGCACCACCTGCAGCCTGCCGCTCTTGCAGTTCACCCTGGAACAGCTCTGGGAGCAGCGCCAAGGCAACACCATCACCTGGCATGC
>DAORCZ010001446.1:0-1938 GCA_035345735.1 Pseudomonadota bacterium
CAAGGCGTTCAAGAACATCGTGGTCAAGGACGCCGTGCTCGCGGCCGACAAGGTCCACGGCGACGACACGCCGATCCGCGCGCTCGGCGGCAGGGGCGGCAAGGTGCACACCGGGCGGCTGTGGGTCTACGTTCGAGACGACCGCCCCAGCGGCAGCAAGGCCGCTCCTGCGGTGTGGTTCCAGTACTCGGTAGACCGCAAGGGCGATCATCCGGCCAAGCACTTGAAGAAGTTCAGCGGCGTGCTGCAGGCCGACGCGTTCGCCGGCTACAACGCCCTGTACGACGAGGACCGTGAGGGCGGTCGCATCATCGAAGCAGGATGCTGGAGCCACGCGCGACGCAAGGTATGGGACATCCACGTGCGGCAGCACAAGCTGGCCGGCACGCTGGCGCACCAGGCGCTGCAGCGCATGGGCAAGCTGTACAAGATCGAGGCCGAGATCCATGGCAAGCCCCCCGCGGACCGAAGGCGGGTCAGGCGAGAGAGCACGGCCCCGCTGCTCGAAGACCTCAGGACATGGATGAATGCGACGCTGAGCCAGGTGTCGGCCAAGTCGCCGATGGCACTGGCCATCGGGTACGCGCTGAGCAACTGGACGGCGCTGACGCGCTTCGTCGACGATGGCCGCATCGAGGCCCACAACAACGCGGCCGAGCGCGCCCTGCGCGGCGTGGCGCTGGGCAGGAAGAACTACCTGCACCTCGGCTCCGACGTCGGGGGCGACAGCGCCGCGGTGATCTACACGCTCATCGGCTCGGCCAAGTTGAACGACATCGACCCGCAGCGCTACCTGACCCACGTCCTGCAGCGTATCGCCGAGCACCCGATCAACCGGATCGACGAGCTGCTGCCGTGGGCGGTGGCCTCCAAGTTGCGTGCTCCCTGGGAGATCGGCGAGGCCAAGGCCGCCTGACTGCCGCAGTGCTGCGCGCACGTCCGCGTCGCCGATAAAGTTCGCTGATGGCCAAGACCGCCTCAGTATCGAAGGCCCGCGCCACGCAGGGCACGCCGGCGTACCGGCTCTACGTCGAACTCGACTGGGTCAAACCCAAGGTGTGGCGCCGCTTGCTCGTGCCCGTCACGATCGAGCTGCCGCTGCTGCACGTGATGCTGCTGTGGGGCATGGGCTGGGAAGGCGGCCACTTGCACGAGTTCGTGTTCGGTCATGACCACTACGGGCCCAGCGAGCCGGGCCTGACCCTGGAAGTCGACGACGAGGAAGGCGTCACGCTACGCGAAGCGCTCGGCGCGCGCAGGACCTTCCGGTACGTCTACGACTATGGCGACAACTGGGTCCACAAAGTCAAGGTCGAGGGGGTCGTCGCGCCGGCCGAGCCGATCGCCCACGCGCTGTGCATCGCTGGCGAAAACGCATGCCCGCCCGAGGACGTCGGCGGGGCGCCGGGCTACGAGGAGTTCCTCCAAGCCCTGGCCGACCCCAACAACCCCGAACACGAGCACATCAAGACCTGGATCGGTCGGCCCTTCGACGCGAGCGAGTTCGACATCGACGAGGTCAACCGGCGCCTTACTCAAACCGAGTAGGCCCGTCAACAACGGCCGTCGTCGGACTATTACGTTGCAACTGACTTCCCGAACAGTTCTTCAACTTCGATCTGAAGGCGCGTCGCCAGGCCGTAGTCGGTCAGGCCGTAGACGATGCCGTAGTTGATCATCTTGGCGGCGCGGCGCTTGTCGGACTGCTTGCCTTCTTCGGGGCCAAACATCTCGATCGCGGTGCGGGTGTGAACGTCTTCGCCCGACCGGAAGCTATCGACGAGCAGCGGATCTTGCGACAGGTGGGCCAGCACCCGCAGCTCAATCTGCGAGTAGTCGGCGGCAATCAGGACATGGCCGGGCGCGGCAACAAAGGCGGCGCGGATCTGTTGGCCCAGCTCGCTGCGGATCGGGATGTTTTGCAGGTTGGGATCGGTC
>DAORCZ010001447.1:0-1924 GCA_035345735.1 Pseudomonadota bacterium
TGCCGCCGCGACCGCTGACCGTGCTGTTCGGGGTCGTCGCCGACAAGCAGGTCGGGCAGATGCTGGCCCCGCTGCGCCTCGCCCAGCGCCTGGTGCTGACCACGCCCCCGTCGCCGCGCGCCCGCCCAGCCAACGAGCTTGCAGCCGGCATCGCCGCCGCCCAGCCCACGCTGCCCGGCCTGGCCCAGCTGACCGTCGAGCCAGATCCGCTGTCGGCTCTGCAGTGCGCCCTGCGTATGACGCCTGAGGACGGACGTCTTTTGATCTACGGCTCGCTGTTTCTGCTGGGGGCTCTGCGGGCGCACTGGCACCGCGAAGCCCGCGATCCGGTGGCGCTCTCGGACCCCGGGCCCAAGCCGTCGGCAGCCCCGCCCCCCCACGACCGCTGATAGCCTCTAGATCCCACCTGGAATTGTTATCTAGAATACAAATTCAGGGGACAAATCATGGCTACGCAGATCGCGGTTGCACTGGAAAAAGGGGAGCCGGCTGTCGTCGGACGCGCGCTGGCTGAGCGCATCGCTGCCGAGCTTGGGGGACGGACACCGGCCTTGGTGACGCTATTTCCCTCGCCGGACTGTTCGCTGGCCGAGGTCATGGCGGCGTTTCGTGCCGCGCTGCCGACGCCGCCGCCTGGCCTGCCTGCCCCGGTGGTGCTAGGGGCCACGACGGCTGGCGAGTTCACCGGCGGCGGCGATGCCTCTGGCTCGGTGTCGGCCTTTGCGGTCGCTGGCGACTTTCGCGTGTTCGGCGGCGTCGGGCGACCTCTGCGCGGCAACGTCGAAGGCGCGGTGACGCAGGCCCTGGCCGGCATCCCGCAGGAGCAGGAAGGCTATCCCTACCGCACCGCCGTGCTGTTCATCGATGGCCTGGTCGGCGTCGGGGAAGAGGCGACGCTAACTGCCGCCGCGCTGCTGGGTCCGGGCGTGCGGCTGTGCGGAGGCTGTGCCGCCGATAACTGGCGCCTGCAGGCGACCGCGGTGGGCTGCAATGACGCGGTGTCGGGCGACGCCCTGGCCATCGCCATCCTGTTTTCCAAGACGCCGCTCGGCATCGGCGTGTTCCATGGCCATCAGCCGCTGTCGGAAGCGATGACCATCACCCGATCGAGCGAGAACGTCGTGCACGAGATCGACGGCCGCCCGGCCTGGGACGTCTTTGTCGAAAAGACCCGCGATCGCGCGCTGCAGGACGGCATCGATCCCGCAATCCTCAAGAGCAGCAGCGACATCCTGCAGTACTTCCTGAAATACGAGACCGGCATCAAGACCGGCCCCGAGTTCCGCATCCGCATGCCACTTGTCCGCAACGACGATGGCTCGCTGGGCTTTGTCTGTGGCATGCCCGAAGGCACGCCGATTCACTTCATGGCCAGCACGCCGGAGCGACAGATTGAAAGCGCTCGCGGAGCCGCCGCCCGCGCCCGCGCCCAGCTAGCCGGCCAGGCGATCGCCGGAGCCCTGGTGGTCGACTGCGGCTGCCGCAAGCTGATCCTCAACGATCGCTTCTGCGAAGCCGTGCGGGCCATCGCTTCCGAGCTAGGCGATGTGCCGATCGCCGGCTTCGAGAGCTATGGCGAGATCGCGCTCAACGACGACGACTTCTCGGGCTTTCACAACACGACGACGGTGCTGCTCGCCTTCCCGACCGAGGATGGCGCCGCCCCGCCGGCCACAGCCCAGGACTAGGACCGCATGCAGATGGCAGCCCCTCTGTCCCAAGCGCAGCGCATTCCGCTCTCCGAGCTTCAGCACATGCTGGCCGCGCTCGGCGACAGCAAGGCGCGCGACATGGTGGACAAAGCCACCCGCGAGCTGCGCATCACCAGCGCCGAGCTAGAGAGCCGCCAAGCCCTGCAGGTGCTGGACTACATCGCCACCCAGCCCGGACTCGTCGGCATCACCGCCCGCTTCGCCAAAGCCCG
>DAORCZ010001448.1:0-1924 GCA_035345735.1 Pseudomonadota bacterium
TGGGGCCGATTCCGACCTTCGCCCCGCCCTTTGTGCCCGTCGGTCCCGTCGTCAACGGCCAGAACCTTCCCGTTCCTGGCCACCTCATCGTCTAGGCCACGGCTGGGCGGGGGGACGCCGCCTCGCCTACTTGCTGAGCGCTCCGCCCAGGAAGTTCGGATCGCGCTTGAGGCGGTTTACCTGCTCGCGCAGCTCCACCGAGCCCTTGGTCTCAATCTGCTCAAGGGCTTCCCGCATCAGCTTCTGCGCCTCGGCCTCGGCCTTGGCCTGAGCCTGACGCCGCTGGGCCTCCGCCAGCGCTAGCTGCCCGATGGCATAGGGATTGTTGAGCGGCATGCTCGCTGCCACTTTGCCCGTCATGTCGTCGAGGACCAGCACTTCCATGTCGATGCCGGTCTGCGAATAGATCCACCAGCGCTGCAACGGCGTCAGAGCCACCTGCGTCCTGCCCCCGGCACTCGGCACGCCCTTGGCCTGTTCCTGCGCGGCGTAGCGGTCGGCCAGCGTCTGCAGCTCTTGGCCCTTCTGCTGCGCTTCCTTAGCCAGACGCGCAAGCTGGTCCGCGCTGAGGTTCTTGTCGCGGCTGAACCCCTCGATGCACTGCAGAAGTTCCTTCTGCTTGCGGCTGAGATCATCGAGAGACAGCTCAGCACTCGCCGCGGCGGACGGCTGCCCCTCCCCACCTACGGCCGAGGCTGCGACCGGCAGATCAGATGTGGCCATGGTTACCAGCGTACATCGCCGCGCACCCTCGGAGCAAGCCGCCCAAGAGGCCAGACGATAGCGCCCCTCGGCCCAGTGCCGAGCTAGCCCGCAGGGTTCGGGCGAATCGCCGACACCGTGGTCAGGATGGCGTTCTGCTGAATGGTGTCACCCACTTCGATGGGATAGACGATGCCGTTGGCGCGCAGGAACACCATGTGCTGTTCCTTGCGATACCAGCTCCGGCCAATCAAAAGCGCAATTGCGCCCCCCAGAAAACAGAACAATCCGACCAAGACGTTCTCGTTTAGCGAAGGCAGGCCGATGCTGATATCGCGGGCCTTCTTCAAGCGCTTGTTTGCCTTCTCTCGCACGCCCTCTTTGCCTTCTTTGCCTTCCTCAAACGGGTCATCGTCCTGCGCGTCACGGCCCTCAATGCCTGCCGTGGCATCGCTGTCCTCGGCACCTTCAGCCGTCGGCGCCGGCTTAGCGGGGGGACCTGCGTACAACACCTCTGGCAACACTTTCGCCAGCGAGACGATAAGAAGCACAAGGCCCAGAATAATGGCTCCCAGACCCAGCACTCTGTTCGGGCGCTCTGAGTTTCGCCCAACGTGCTCGATCTTCTCGACCGGGAACTCGGCGACCGGAAAGTTGCCGTCCGCGGCGTACTCCAGAAAACAAAAAATCCGTCGAAAGTTCGCAGGCTTCTATGGTGGCGAGGAAACGTCAGGGAAAAAGTCGGGAGCAGGGTTGACTACAGCTTCTCACCGACGGACGCGAGCAAAGCACGGCGCTCTTCGGGGCTCATAGCCAGGAGGGCACTGCGCAGATCAGCAGGGGCTGAGCTGGCGGGAGGGCGCTGCCCAACGGGAGCCAGGAGGGCAGCAAGATCTCGCGCGACGCCGGTATTTTCGGCGCCCGGGGCGATGTAGTGGCGGCGGGTGATCTCATCGCTCCCATGCCCGAGTACGCCGGCGACGACGCGAGACGAGACCCCCTGCTGCACGGCGAGCGTTGCGTGCAGACCGCGCAGTGCGTGCGGGCAGACCCGCGGGATCTTCAGGCGGTCGCACACGTGCCGCAAGTACTTGTGGAGCATCGTGTTCGTCGAGCCTAAAGCGCAAGTGCGCTCGAAGAGGTAGTCGCCCGGTTGCTTGCCCTGGCTGAAGTGCCGCAGGAGGTCGCGCAGCGCGGGGACGTCGATCTCTAGGGTACGGGT
>DAORCZ010001449.1:0-1918 GCA_035345735.1 Pseudomonadota bacterium
CAAAAACTTCCTGCGCATCTGCATCAAGCCCGACGGGCTGTGGGTCTATCCCATAGGTTTTCAGGCGACACCGGCCCGCTGGGACTTCACGCCACAGACCCTGGGCCAACCCCCAGCCGCCGGGCAACCGCTGTTTCTGCCGCGCTTCTCATCCCCGCAAGAGTCGGCCGCTTGCGCACCGCGCCTGATCGAAGCGCCCATCTTTGTCGGACGCCTGCGCCACCCGCCGCCGCCTGGCTAGCGTTGCACCATCACCGCGGCCGGATCGTCTTCGGCGAGGACGCGGTTCCCCGACGCTGCTTGCCGTGCGAAAATGCGCAGATGGCCGCCGCATCGACAAGTCCTCCCAGCGGCCCGGGAGGGCCCCACCTGGCGGTGTTGATTGGCATTGATGCCTACGGCCACGGCATCCCGCCGCTGCGCAATGCGGTGCGGGATGTGCAAGCCCTGGCGCAGGTCCTGGAGGCTGAGCACGGCTACCAGACCCGCCTGCTGATCGACGGGCAGGCCAGCCTGGCCGGGCTGCGCAGCCTGCTCGCTGAGCTTCCGCGAAAGCTGCAAGCCGACGGCCGCCTGATCTTCTATTTCGCCGGGCATGGCATCGCCGAAGAGACCGAGGACAGCGCGGCCGGTCCGCAGGGTTTTTTGCTCCCGCAGGACGCGCGCAGCGACGTGCAGGCGAGCTTCCTGGCAATGACCGAGCTACAGGCTGGGCTGGCCAAACTGCCGTGTCGTCACCTGCTCTTGTTGCTGGATTGCTGCTTCGCCGGCGCCTTCCGCTGGTCGCGCACGCGCAGCATCGGCGTGCGACGGCAGACCCTGTACCGCGAGCGCTACGAGCGCTATCTCCGCGATCCCGCCTGGCAGGTCATCACCTCGGCCTCCGCCGACGAGCAGGCGCTGGACACGGTGGCCGGAGGCAGGCTGGGGCGGCGGGCCGATGGGACAGAAAACTCGCCGTTTGCTGCTGCCCTGTGCAACGCGCTGCGTGGGGGTGCTGACCTGCGCCTCGACGGCCAGCCCGGCGACGGCGTGATCCTGGCCAGCGAGCTCCACGTGTACCTGGAGGCGCAGTTCGAGAGGCTAGAGCAGCAGCTGCGGCGACCGCTGCAGAAGCCGCACCTGTGGTCGCTGGAGGGGCGCGAAAAAGGGCAGTTCTTCTTCTTCGCCCCCGGTCGATCGCCGAGCCTGCCGTCGGCACTGGCCCTGAGCGAACAGAACAACCCCTATCGCGGGCTGCTGCCCTACGACGCCAAAGATGCTGCGCTTTTCTTTGGTCGCGACGCCGTGATCGAGGCGTTGCAAAAGCAGGTCCAGGCACACCGCCTGACCGTCGTAAGTGGTCTGTCGGGCAGCGGCAAGTCGAGCCTGGTGCGGGCCGGCCTGCTACCGCGCTGCAGTCAGCAAGGCGACTGGCAGATCCTGCCGATACTCCGCCCGGGGCAGCAGCCCCTCGTCGAGCTGGCGTCGCTGACCCGCAGCCTGGGGGCAGCCGAGGGGGCAACGCTGAGCCAGGCATGCCAACTGTCCCCGGTGAACACGCCGCCGGGCCGGCGCCTGCTGGTCGTCGATCAGCTGGAGGAGCTGGTGACGCTGGGCTCCGCGCCGACAGAGCGACAGGCGTTCTTGCAGCAGATCCTCGATGCGGTCGCCGCAAGCGCGGGCGGACTGCATGTTGTGTTCACGCTGCGCTCGGACTTCGAACCGCACTTTGCGACGCTCTTGCCCCCTCAGTCGGGAGCAGCCGCACGATTCCTGGTGCCGCCGCTGGGTCGGGAGGATCTGCGCCAGATCATCGAAGGCCCCGCCGCTGAGCGGGTGCTGTATTTCAATCCGCCGACGCTGGTCGACCGCCTAATCGATGAGGTCGCCGAGATGCCGGGGGCGCTGCCGCTCTTGTCCTTCACGCTGAGCGAGC
>DAORCZ010001450.1:0-1917 GCA_035345735.1 Pseudomonadota bacterium
AGGTGGGCCTGAAGATCCCCGAGCCGAGCGTCGAGCGCATCGAAGTCAAGATGGATGCCGAGCAAGAGGCCAAGTACACCGAGTACCTCGAAGCGTATCAGTCGGCGCTGGAGAACTTGGCGCTGAATCCTTCGGGCAAGTATGCGGCGCTGGGCTTGCTGCAGCGCATGGCGCTGGTCGCGGTGCATTCGCTGCTCGATGAAGGTCCGCCGGAGGTGCAGACGAGCTTGCCGCTGGACGATCCGGCAGCGGAAGCATCGGCGGACAGCGAGCCTGCCAAGTCGAAGCGGCGCAAGGACAAGCCGAAGTGGACCTATGGCAACGCCAAGCTCGCGCGCAAGTACGACAGTCCCAAGCTCAGCAAGATTGCCGAGCTGATCGCGAAGCAGAGGGACTGTGGGCACATCGTCTTTCTGGAGAATGTGGCCGCGCACTACTGGCTTCAGCAGCTCTTGGTCCGGGCCGGATTCCCAGAGTCGAGGATCGCGGTGCTCAACGGCGAGACCGCACCCGACCCTGCAACGCGCCAGCGAATTGCTGAGGGTTTCACGACGGCCGAGCCCCCTCTTTACGATGTCGTGATCGCGAACCGCATCGCGTATGAGGGCGTGAATCTTCAGACGCGGACGTGCTCGATCTTTCACGGTGACTTGCCTTACGAGCCAGCGACCTTGCAGCAGCGCAACGGGCGGGGCCAGCGGCAGGGCAACCGCTACGACGTGATCAAGATCTACTACATCCTGTCGCAGCGCTCGTCGGACATGGCGCGCTTTCAGCTGATCGCGGGCAAGCGCGAGTGGATGGCGGCGCTGCTAGAGAGCGCAGCATCCGAGACCAACAATCCCGCAGCGCAGGACAACCGGAGCCCCGAAGAGTGGCTGATCTATCTGTCGCGCGACAAGGAGAAGACGGAAGCGCTGATCAAACGAAAGCAGCTGGAAGCCCAGCAGGCCGAGAACCAGCGCATCATCAAGCTCGCCTGGGCCAGCATTCGCCAGATCGCGATCCGGCAGCGCGACGCGGCGACGACGAAGGACCCGATCGCCAAGGCGCATCTGCTCGATGAGATCGTGCGCATCAGCGGCGAGGTTGCGCAGACCGACCCGATGATCTGGCCCTGGCGCTTCGTCGCCATCCAGGCCGCGCACCATCCCACGCTGTCGTTCGTTCCCCAAGACGGCGCTGTCTGGGAGACCGCAGTGCTCGTCCGCGAGCGCGCCGATGGCACGCAGTACGGCGGCGGTGAGTTTGGCACGGTTCGCTATCACCCAAGCAGCATCGGGTATCGCCCGTTTCGCGACCTCAAGTGGGAGAGCCTGACGGCTGAATCGGCGCACGCAGTGTGGAAGGACACAAGTCCAGCGGAGTGGCAGCGCAGTGCGCCGGCGCTGGAAGACGAGTTGCAGGCCGCGGTCGATCGCCTGATGCAGCTGATCCAGCGCGGGGGCTCGTATGTCTTCCGCGAGCTGCGGCTGAACCTCGCGAGCGAGCGCTACCGCATCGACTTCTGGCAGAAGTGGGGCCTTGCGATCGTGCGCGCTCTGCTCTCGGCTTTCGACGCCGAGCGAGCGCGCATCCCGGCCAAGCACGGGCAGCCGATGCGGGCGACGCTCGCCCACCTGAGCACCGAGGGGGCGTCGGTCTACCCATTCACCGCGGCGGGCTATTCGGCCTTTCTCGCGGACAGCAAAGCGGCGGGGAATCTGCGCTGGGGCGAGATCGACGACATGACCGACTTTTGGTGGGGCCGGCGTGCCCCGAAGAACTTGCTCTCGACGGATGAACAGCAGGAAGGAGCGGACGATGGCCAAGAACAGTGATTTGGACAAGGACATTGCACGAATTGATCAGCTCATCGGCTCGGAGATGGGGCTCGGCGGCGAGCTAACCAAGCAGCAGGACGAGCGGCAGGCTCGC
>DAORCZ010001451.1:0-1916 GCA_035345735.1 Pseudomonadota bacterium
ACTATACAGCATTGTGACACTATATGGAAAGCTAACCTACCTCGTTTTGCTGGGAGAAATTGAGATTAGCAATCCGCTTATGGAGCAGCTCGCGGATGCTCATGAGTTCAGTATAGACAGGACTACCAACAAGCCTGTCGGTATCTTGGAACTTGCTTCTCGAATGGTGGCTCAAGCGACTCAAACCGACACTCCACGTACTGAAGCGAAGGAAAAGAAGTAGCACGATTAATCCCGGTCCCGGAAGGCATCCAAGGCAGACCTCAGAACTACCGAGGTCTGGCTCTTTCGCATGATCACAAGTTCCCCGCCCGACGGAGGATTGGGCCGAGCAGCGGCTCCAGGGACTGTGCCATGAAGAACAGCTCTCGCTTCCCCACCTGCTGACAGAGCTGGACGGCCGCAATGAAGATCAGGACGCCGCGCATCAGCACCGTCGGTCCGATCGGAGTCTGGCTGCGGCCGGGCCAGCCTCCCAGCAGAGCCAGGCGCTTGACTATCTCCACCGACGTGGAGTCCGTTTGATTCATGAGCTGGTAGACCGCCATCGCTGCCAGTTGCACCAGCAGCAGTCTGCGACCCACGCGCAGGGCGCTCTCTTGATGCCAGTGCTCCAAGCGGAAGCCCAGCTTCGAGAGCCAGAAGATCCGCTCTACCTTCCAGCGAAGCAGATACGCACCGACGACCTCTTGGGCCGTGTCCGTCAAGTTGGTCAGCAGCACCCAGCGCAGCGGCTTCTCGGATCGGTGGCGCAGCTCGGAGACGACCACGCGCATCCGCAGTGGGGTTCCTTTTTTCCGCTTGCGCTTCTTCTTGGCGACACCGCGCAGCGCAGGCCCCTGGAAGCAGACCAGCGTCTCCCCGACCCACAGCTGGTAGGTCTTCTGGGCGTGCTCTACGCGACGGCTCACTTCGCCGACTTGGGACAGCTGGACGCGCTCGATTTGGCTCGCCAGCGAGCGCTGCTCCCCGTGGACGGTGACCAGCCGCTTGAGGTGCTGGCAGCGAATCACATACTTGCGCTCCCCCAAGTGGCGCAGCAGAGCCAGATCGTCAAACTCGCGGTCACACAAGTGAATCAGGCTGCGTCCGGAGAGCATCTTCTCGACGGAGTCTACCGCACGTTCTGTCTGCTCCAAGTGATCCCGGAAGGGCAGTACGTCCGCGCTATGAGATGAGATCAGACCCTGCGCATTGTGCAGCTCCGTGACCGCTGCCCCCAGCGGCTTTCCGTCGTGGGAGATGACCAGCGCTTGATACAGCTCGTAGCCGAAGGTGCGGTCGTTGCCCACCGGAATCAGATCTTCCTTGCGCTGATGTCCCGAGTAGTTGAGCACCGAGAGGTCGTGTGCTACATAGGCCCGTCCCTGCGGGGGGACCAGCTGGCTAAGCGCTTGCTCGATAGGTGCCTGCAGCGCAGGCAGGGAGATCGCGTCGTGGTCGAAGAAGCGATAGGCCCCCCGAGTAAACGACTCCTGCGTTCGGTCCGCCGGGGCCAGCAGACCGCCGCTGGTTGTCGAGTGCCCGCGAACCAGCGACTGGACCATCAGGTGGGCGCGCTTGCGCAGGCGCTTGTCAGGAAGGGGAGCTTTGGCCAATAGGGAGATGAGATCCAGCATGCCGGGGGGCATTGCAGCCGGCCTGCCAACCCGCTCTTGGAGCGAATTTCTCGTCGCTGTGCTTTCTTGCTACGCTGGCTCGATCTGGCCAAACTCTGCCCGGTTATCGGACCTCAGACGGCGGGCCGGACATGTGACCATCCGAAAGGCCCATGCCTGGTTGCGTCGAACTGCCCAGCCAACTGAGGCTTGCTCCTTGGCTGCGTCTCGTCGGGCGGTAATGCTGCCCTTGACGTAGCCGGGACGCCGCGGTAAGCCATCGTTGAGGCTGACAAAACTATGCACCAATTGAATGAT
>DAORCZ010001452.1:0-1911 GCA_035345735.1 Pseudomonadota bacterium
CCGAGCATGGCGTGGTGAATCAGCGCGGCCAGGTGTTCGCGGGGACGGTCGGGGATGCCGTTCACAGCGGGCTTTATGTCGCGGACGGCTCGCTGATTCCGCGCGCGCTCGGCGTGAATCCCCTGCTCACCATCTCGGCGCTAGCCGAATACATCGCGCAGGGCATCGCGCAGGATCGCGGGCTCGCCATCGACTGGTCCAGGCGTGTGGCGGCAGGCCGTCCAGCCCCCAAGCCCGGAGTCCGTTTTACCGAGACCATGCATGGCCACTTTCAGCGCGGCGAGACCGAGTCGTTCGCGCGCGGAGATCTCGCCGGAAAGCGGGCGGAATCGAGCTTCCGCTTTGTCCTGACGATTCACAGCCCCGATCTGGAGGCGATGATCAACGAGCCCGAGCACGCCGCCCAGCTTTCCGGCACCGTGCTGGCGCCGGCTCTGCATCCGCGTCCGCTCGTCGTTCCTTCCGGGCTGTTCAATCTCTTTGTCCGCAACCCCAGCCAGGCCAACACCCGCAATATGGCTCTCCTGCCAGAGTCGTGGGTCAGAGACGGCCGGGAAGAGGGGGGCAGAGGCCGCCGAGCTTGAGGAGGGCCAGGGCGATGAGGGGGGCTGGGGAGTGGAAGCCGAAGGCGAGGCGGGTCAGGAGTCGGAGCTTGTTGTTGGCAGACTCGACGCGCGCGTTGCTCAGGCCGTGGACGAGCGCGGCATCGATGCCGGCCTGATGAGCCCGGATGCTTTTGGCTAGCTTGATAAAAGGAGCCAGGCCGCTGCGTGCAGCCATCGTCAGCCAGCCCTGCAGTTGCACACGGGCGTAGCCACCGGAGTAGAAGAAGACCTCGCGCAGCTGCTCCTTGAGGAGGTAGGCGCGAAAAAGGGGCTGGTTGTCCTTTTCGATGTCCGAGAGCTTGATGCGCTGCTTGTCGGTGAGGTTTTCGGGATTCTTCCACAGCGCCCAGCGAGAGCGTTTGAGGGTCTGGGCCTCCTCCTTTTTTCCGTCGCGACGCAGCTGATTCCAGACATCGCGTCGCACCTCATCGAGCGCCTCTGTGGCCCACTTGACGATGTGGAAAGGATCCAGGCACAGCACGGCTTGCGGACAGCGCTCCTTGACGACGTTGGCAATGAAACTGGCCGCGTCGGCGCTGACGAGCTTGAGCTGTGCGCAGCGAGCAGGCCCGAGTGCATCGAAGAAGGTGTGCAGCGTTTTTTCGTTGCGACCCGGACTGGCCCACAACAGGCGTCCGCTGTCGTGGTCGAGCACGACGGTCAGATAGTGGTGTCCTTTGCGGTAGGCCACCTCATCGATGCCGATGCGCAGCAGGCCCTGCAATGGATCAAACCGGGCCAAGGCTGAGTTGGCTACGCGCTCGACGATCGCTCCGACCGTGCGCCAGGCGATGCGAAGCAGCGTCGAAAGGGTGGTCTTGTCGGTGCGCACGGCCATCCAAGCGCACAGATCCTCGAAGGCAACCACGAAGCCTGAGCCAGCGCGGGCCCACGGCACCCGCTGCACACCGACGCCGTGAAGAGGGCACTTCACACGCGGTGCCTCGGCTTCCAAAAAGGTCGCATGCAGCCCCAGGTCCATCGCTCGCCAGCGACGCAGTCCGTCGCCGCGATCGTAGCCAGGACAGCGGTGGCCACAGACCGCGCAGCGACCTTGCTCTTTTTTCGTCAGCCGAACCCGAACCACCGCGGCCAGATGTCCACTCGACTGAGTTTCAAAAACACAGTTTTCCATCACTGCACGCTCGACACCGAGCGCGCGAAGGAACATCTTGTCGCTGCGCATCTTGGGCTCCGGTTGGTTCTGGCTTGGAAACTCGAACCTTACACACGGCCCACGATGCGCACCCTTTTCGTGCCGCCACCTACGCCCGCCTGCTCAACCCACGGGTCTGTCAGGAGCGTC
>DAORCZ010001453.1:0-1911 GCA_035345735.1 Pseudomonadota bacterium
AGGATGGTCATGGCTCCTCCAACTTCTCTACCGTGCCGGTTGCGCCGTCGAGGCGTAGTCGATCCCCATCGCGTACGGTGGCGAGCAGTCCGGGCACACCGACCACTGCCGGAATCCCTAGCTCGCGCGCCAAGATGGCGGAGTGCGAGAGCGTGCTGCCACGCTCAACTAGGATACCGCGGGCCAGCGGAAACAGCGGTGCCCAGCCGGGGTCGGTTCGCAAGGTCACGAGGATTCGCCCCGACAGCGCGAGGTCATCGGTGGGATTTAGGATGATGCGGGCCGGTGCCTCGACGACGCCGGGATAGCATCCGGTGCCCCGCAGGGTGTGCTGGCCGGGCTTGGGTACTGACGGTGCGACCGGCTGTCCAAGCCGGTTTCCGTGGTAGACGGGCCCGCGCGTCTCGATGCGGTGGGGTAGGTCTAGCTCTTGAAACGCCGCATATTCGGCCTGGCGAGTGCGGGCGAGCCCAGCGAGATCCGCCGAGACCGCGGTACCGGCGTGGTAGCTGTCGATCTCTTCGATGGTGAGATAGAAGACATCGCGCGGCGTGGCCAGCCGGCCAGCGGCGGTCAGGCGCTCGCCAATCGCGCGATACAGATCGCGCACCAGCCCAAAGACCAGCGTGCGCAAGAGGCGCAGGTTCTCGCGATACTTCACCGCGGCGCGGGCCGCGCGCACCGTCCGCATGGCGCGACCAAAGCGCAGGAAGCCCACCGCCCGCCGCAGCTCAGTCTCCGCCTCGGCGCGCAGCCGCTTTTCCTTCTCGGCGATCGCCTCGGCGTTGAGATCCGGACGATCGAGATAGCCGCGCAGCAGTCGAAACAGGAAGCTGGGATCCTCGCGCAGCGAGACCGTCTCTAGCTTCAGCTCGCCCATACAGCGGTCGCCGTAGCGATCGATGTAGCGATCGATGGCGGCGGCAAAGTCGGGGAAGTCGCGCCGCAGCTCAGGCAGATCGACCGAGGGGGCCCGCAGCCGCTCGACCAGACCCGGCGTGCCGCGAGCCATCGCGCTCATCTTGAGCACCAAGCGCGTGGGCTCGGTCGATTCGATGCCTTCTTCCCCGCCCATAAGGTTGGCGATGAGGGCCGGAGCCCGCTCGCTGCCCACCGCGCCTTCGACCAGGCGACGCAGCCGACCGCTGGCCATCATCACGTACAGATCGTTGACGAGCGGCGTGTGCCAGTGCGCCGAGATCTCGCTGCGCACCTGGCCGATCATCGCCATCAGATCTGAAAAGGTCGCGGTTGCGAAGCGGCGCCGATCGATGCGTCGGTAGGCGACGTCGAACTGCGCGATGAATTCGGTGACCTCGTGCTCGATGTTTGCGAAGCGCAGCGCCATGCGCACCAGGATCGAGATCAGCCAGGGCAGGCGCGCCAGGCGCTGGCCCAGGCTGACCGACTCGTCGCTGACGAAGTCCACGGGGCTGTCGAGCCCCATCATCTTCTCCATGTCCTGCTTGTTGCGGCGAAAGGCCGGCAGGTGCAGGAGCATGCGATACCAGTTGTTGATGTTGTAGTAGACGCGTCCTCCCAGCAGGCCGAGCAGGTTCTGCAAGACCGGCCGCTGCGCGACGATCACCGACTCAGGCAGGCGGGCGATGCGCATCAGCTGCTCGTAGGCGCTGGCGTAGCCCTGCCGGGCATAGGAAAAGGTCAGCGGGGTGGTGACACCGCAGTAGCTCTCTTGAATGTTGCTGTTGTCCCAGACGATCAGGGCGCCGTCGGGATCGCCCGGCACCGTCATCGGATCGATCCCCGAGGGCGCTGCCAAGGAAGCTGCGCCGGTCTCCGGGTTGCTCGGCGGCGTGGCGGGTGCCGATGCCGTGATCGGCCGGGCCTGCAAAAGGTGCAGGCCATCTTCTGCGAAGGTCCACTCGATATCGAGCGGCTGGCCCAGCGCTC
>DAORCZ010001454.1:0-1908 GCA_035345735.1 Pseudomonadota bacterium
AGATGCTCAATCCCATGCACCGGCTGTGGGCCGACGGGCGCTGGAACAAGCTGACGGTCGCCAAGGGCTGCTACTGGAAAAAGTGCACGTTCTGCGATCTGTCGCTCGATTACATCGCGCGCTACGAAGCCGCCTCGGCCGATGTGCTGGTCGACCGCATCGAGGCGCTGGTGCAGGAGACCGGCCAGACCGGCTTTCACTTCGTCGATGAAGCCGCGCCCCCCGCGGCCCTGCGCGCGCTGGCCGAGCGGCTGCTGGCGCGCCGGATCGCGATCACCTGGTGGGGCAACATCCGCTTTGAAAAGAGCTTCACGCCGGACCTCATCGACCTGCTCGCGCGCTCGGGCTGCGTCGCGGTCAGCGGGGGTCTGGAGGTCGCGTCCGACCGCTTGCTGGCGCTGATGAAAAAGGGCGTCACGGTGGCGCAGGTGGCCCGCGTGGCGCGCGCCTTTTCCGACGCCGGCATTCTCGTCCACGCCTACCTGATGTACGGCTTCCCGACCGAGACCGAGCAGGAGACGATCGATTCGCTCGAGCGCGTGCGACAGCTCTTTGCCGAGGGCTGCATCCAGTCCGGCTTCTGGCATCGCTTTGCCGCCACCGCGCACAGCCCGATCGGGCAGCGCCCCGAGCTCTTCGGCATTCGCCTGCTGCCCGAGCCACCTGTGACCTTCGCGCGCAACGAAGTCCCCTTTGAAGATCCCACCGGCTGCGATCACGACCGCCTGGGCCAGGGGCTGCGCAAGGCGCTTTACAACTTCATGCATGGCATCGGGCTTGATGCGGACGTTCGGGGCTGGTTCGACGTACCGCCCGCGTCGAGAGCCCTCGCCCCGGGCCGAGGCAAGCGCCGCACCGGGAGCTCCACGCTGGGCGCGCCGCAGGTCCCGCCCGACCTGATCCGGCGAGCGCTGCACGAGAGCGCCTAGTCAGACGCCCGCGCTACGCGACGCGCAGATAGCCCGCCGTATACCAGTCGTGAAACAAGCTGAGGGTGGGCGCGTCGAGCCGCAAGGGCAGGGGCACAGCGCGCTCGCTCACGAGCTGCGAAAATAGCTGCAGCAGCGCCGGCTTGGCGTCGTGGACTTCGCCGTTGAAGAACAGCCGTCCGCCGCGAAGCAGGCCTCGACTAGGCAGCGCCAGCTCCAGTCGCCCGGGACGGCTTAGCCGCGCTGCGAAGGCGGATTCCGAGAGCGGTCGCGCCGGAACGATGAAGCCGCCGTGCGACTTGTTGCCAGTCAGGTAGCGACCGAGGAATTCACCGACCCGCTCCCCGTCCCGCTGATACATTCCGCCGACCATGGCGAAGACAACACGACGAAGCTTTCTGCAAATCTCCGGCGCGCTGGCGCTGGGGGCCTGCGGTGACCCGGCCAGCAGCGCGGATCCCGACGACAAGACGTCCGAGCTGGCGGGCGAGGAACCGCAGCTCACCGCGGTTCCGGGCATCGCGCTCGATGGTCTGCCGGTTCGGAGCGGAAGTTTTCCCTACGGTGTCATGGGCGGCGACGCCACCGACACGCGCGTCATGCTGTGGACGAAATACACAGGGGGCGGGACCCTGGGCGTGCAGATCGAGGCAGCGACCGGGGCGGGTGGGATGGCCGTGGCTTCGCGCGCCTTGACCAGCGCAGAGCAGGGCGATGCTGGCTTTATGCACGTCGATATCGGTGGGCTGGCGGGCGGATCGCGCTACCGCTACGCCTTCTACATCGTCGAAGGGGGCCGGCCTGTGGCGCGCAGTCCGTTCGGCTATGTGCGGGCCGCGCTTTCGCCAAGTGCGAAGGAGATCCTGACCTTCGCCGGCACGTCCTGCACGCACCAGAAGCGTGCGCCGTACTCGCTGCTGGCCGATGCGGCGCGGCGCAAGGTCGACTTCTTTATTCACGGCGGGGACCACGTCTACAC
>DAORCZ010001455.1:0-1907 GCA_035345735.1 Pseudomonadota bacterium
CGATGCCCGACACCTGCGAGCCGACCGGCGAGAGCACCATCGGCTGCAGCGTGCCGGTGGCACTGACGACTTGCACCAGGTCGCCGCGGGTGACTTTCTGGGTAATCCAGCGCGGACCTTTCGGCGCGCTGAAATAGCGATATGCGGCATAGCCGCTCCCGCCGAGCACAACGACGAGAGCAGCGATCCACAGGGTCCGACGCATAGAGGGGCTCAAGGGCTGGCCACCGGTTCTGGATGGGGTTTGGGCTGCGGCAGAAGACTCTGACTCTAGCAGCACGGCGAAGGAATCAGGGCGGCGGCTGGTGGCGCGATCGGCGGCGCAGCCCCCCCTGGATAGACGACCTGGGACAGGGACTAGCGCCCGGCCCCTACTGGCTAGCGGGGGTGGCGCCGTCGAGTGGAGCAAACGCCGCCAAGTGCTGATTTCGCCCCACGCGGAAGTAGCGCTTGATCAGCCACTCGCTGCTGCTATAGACGCCCTCTTCGCAGCGGCTATCCCAGGCGGTCTTGCTCTGACCTGACTGCGTAATCAGGATGCGAATCGCCCGTGGGTCGCGATCGCGCAGGTCCTTGAGTGCGGCGATGCGTTCATCGTCGCTGCCGTACTGAATCAGGGTGTCGTCCAGGTCGCGATCGGCCAGCGCGTTGAACTCCGCCGGGAGCTGAAACGTCAGCTTGCCCTGGATGGTCGGCGAATAGGCTTCGCGACGCGTCAGCTCGGGGACCTGGGTACTCACCAGGGTCATGCCCACCGGGCCCATCTCCGAGCCGTAGACGCGGCGCACCATCTTGGTCCCGCTGGCCGTGATCTCGCACTTGTCCGGCGGCGTATTCCCCGTCGCCCCCCCAGCGTTGGGAGCGTAGACGCTGACCTGCAGGCCGCGGTACGCGATGGGGTTCCCAGCGCCGTCGTCCTTCTTGCCAATCAGCACGACATCAAGGCAGGCAGCCTCCCGCCGTGCACAGGGGTCGTCAGTCTCGCAGGCCGAAAGCCCCAGACCTGCCAGCCCCAGAGCGACGGCAGCCCATGGGCGAAAGCGACGGAAGTTCGGCAGCGGACCGTAGGCTTTCCAGCTCTCCAGTATCAGACGGGTACTCATGGCTCGCGCACGCTAGCACAAGTGGCCCGCGGACTTCGATGCCTATGTCGCGGCGGATGGCGCCGAGGCGACAGCCGATCGCGCCTTGTTGGCTGTGCTCTGCGCCCGAGACATGACCAGCAGCACGGACACGGCAGCCGGCGTCACACCCGGGATGCGGCTCGCCTGGCCGATCGACAGCGGGCGCTTCTTCGTCAGCTTCTCGACGACCTCGCGCGATAAGCCAGGGAGCTGCGAGTAGTCGGTGTCTTCGGAAAGCGGTGCCTCTTCCAGCGCACGGAAGCGCTCGGCCTCTTCGGCCTGCCGGGTGAGATAGCCCTCGTACTTGATGGCGGTCTCGATGCGCTCGGTGAGCGATGGCACGGACAGCGGCTCCAGCCCCAGCGCCGACAAGAGCGGGGCATAGGTCAGCTCGGGTCGTCGCAGCAGCTCGGCCACTTTGGTGGGACGCTGCAGCGCCGATGTGCCCAGCGCAGTGAGTCGCTCGTTCGTCGCGGGGGTCGGCGTCACCACCACGCTTTCCAAGCGGCGGCGCTCCTCGCTCAGCGTGGCTTGGCGCGCGCTGAAGGCCTGCCAACGATCGTCATCGACCAGGCCCAGCCGGCGGGCCAGTGGCAGCAGGCGCTCGTCGGCATTGTCCTCGCGCAGCAGCAGTCGGTACTCGGCACGCGCTGTCATCATGCGGTATGGCTCGTCGACCCCCTTGCTCGTCAGGTCGTCGACCATCACCCCGAGATACGCTTGGTCGCGGCCAAGCCGCAGCGCCTCGCCATCGCCGCGCAGCTTCAGGGCAGCGTTGGCCCC
>DAORCZ010001456.1:0-1907 GCA_035345735.1 Pseudomonadota bacterium
ACCCCGAGATGATCAGCAAGATCAAGGTCCTCGACTCGACGTACTTCGCCATCGTCGGGGCCGATGGGGCGTTCCGCATCGAGCAGGTGCCGGTGGGCAGCTACCCCCTGGTGGCCTGGCAGGCGAACGGCAGCGAGGCGCGCAGCCAGGTGACGGTGACGGCAGCTGGCAAGACGCAGATCGATCTGACCCTGACACAGGGGCGAGCCGAGCTACGCCACACCAGGAAGGACGGGACGCCATACGGGCGCTACAAGTAGCGATGGCGGGCTTCGCCTTGCAGCTTGGATGTCAGCGCGGGCCGTCGGGGGCACCCCGGCTGCCAGGTGGCGCGACGCCGGCCGTTGCGTCGCGGCCCCACGCGGTGGCGGTGCCCAGCGAAGCCGAGCCGATCGCACTGATTCCGGCCGCGCGCTGCGGTGAGTGCCACGGCCAGATCGAGAGCGAGTGGCGCAAGTCGGCGCACGCGCAGGCCGAGTCTTCACCCACCTATCAGCGCATGCGAGCGCTGGCCCAGACCGCAGCCAAAGCCAGCGAATGCGACGTCTGTCACACGCCGCTGCGTCGCTTTGCACCGACCGATCGCGTCAATGACGAGGGTGTGTCGTGCGATGGTTGCCACACGCTCAGCAGCATGACGATCGGGGGGGGCCAGGGCCTAGCTTTTCGCCCCGATGACAACGTGCGCTTTGGTCCGCTGTGCGATGCACAGCCTCACTACTTTCATCGCATGGGCTGCGCTCCCTGGTTTCGCGAGTCGCAGTTTTGCGCGGCCTGTCACGATGCGCTCCGCCATCTGCCCGCTGTAGCCGGCCCACCGACCAGCTTGTTCCCCGAGTACAGCGAGTGGCGCGACGAGTATTCCGCGCAGGGCTCGCAAGACTGTCAGGCCTGCCACATGCCAGCCACACGACGCGAAGTGGCCGTCGGCTCGGCCGAGCGCATCGGCATCCGCGAACACACCTTCCGCCTGCACGACCGCCTGCTCGGCCGGGCGCTCAGCGGACAGGCGCAGGTCACGTCCCGGGGCGGATCGCTGCATGTCGTCGTCACGCTATTGAACAGCGGCGCCGGGCACGCCGTACCAACGGGCCTACCCGAGCGGCGACTGCAGATCGGGGTCGAGCTCTTCGATGCCGCCGGCCACGTGACCGCTCACCAAGAGCACAGCCGAGGCCGAGTGTTGGTTGACCCAGGCGGTACGGAGGCGCCCTTCTTTGCCGCTGCACGGGTTGATCACGACAACCGCATCCGCCCCGGCCAGACCGAGACCGACGTCTTCGATCTGCCACCCGCTGGCGGAAGTCGACTTTCGATCTTCGTGCGCCGTCGGCCCATCGCGCTGGGCATCTGGCAAAAGCTCGGGGGCGCTCCGCCTAGCGACGAGCCCATGCTCCACGGCGAGCTTGTGCTGCCGGCGGGCTGGATGTCGAACAACGTCCCCAGCAAGACCGCCGCCGAACCGATCCACGTGAGGCTGGGGCCATGAAGTTTCGCACCGCGGTCAGCGTGACCTTGCTGCTGTCCCTGGCGGCGACACTTTCGGCCGTGGTGTCGGTGGTGTCGATCGTGCTCGACCGCAGTGCACGGCGCGAGCTGTCAGCCAATCTGCTGCGCGATCGGCAGGCCTTCGCCGACATGCTGGACTACCACAAGTCGCTGCATCGCTCGAAGGGTCGCATGCTGGGGGATGAGCCGCGCCTCAAAGCCGTCGTGGCTACCGACGATGTAACCCCGGCCACGGCGCTCGGCGTGGTTTCGGATCTGCGGCGAGCGATGCGCTGCGACCTGCTGCTCCTGACCGACAAGGCGGGCGTGCTGGTCGCAGATGCCGTCCATCCCGAGGAGAGCGGTGTAGCGATGGCCGACGTCCCGGCGGTCGCCGAGGCCTTGTCGGCCGGCGAATC
>DAORCZ010001457.1:0-1895 GCA_035345735.1 Pseudomonadota bacterium
CTTCCAGGACCGTCTTGCTCTCCGAGGAGTCGAGCTCGAACGCGCCCTTCTCCCAAGTCAGGATGCGGTAGGCCGCCTTGAGCGGGCTCAGATCGTAGGCGTCGTCGATCGTCGCGAAGTAGATCTGTCCTTTGCGCAGGTAGATCTCGCCGCTGCCTTGTGGGCCCTTGAGCGTCAGAACGCCCGTGCGCTTCGAGGTCGAGAACAGCTGCAGCAGATCAGGCAGCGGGATCTCTTCGATGTTGCCTGACATCGCGCGGTTGGTGACCTGCGTGCGCATGGCCGCCTGCTGACCGCGCTTGTCCAGCTGAGCGCGCGCATCCGCCTCGCTGACCATCGTCGCTGGATCGACGGTCACCAGCTTCATGATCGACGTGCCGATCAGGATGCGATCGCCTTCTTTGAGCCGCGCCTTCTTCACCTTCTCGCCGTTGACGAAGGTGCCGTTGGTCGAGCCCATGTCCATGATCGCGATCTCGTCTTCCGTCGTCTGGATCTTGGCGTGCCGACGGGACACCATGTCCTCGATCAACACCATGTCCAGCTCACTGGAGCGACCGATGACGATCTCTCGGCCCTTGACGAGGGGAAACTCCCCCCCCTGGTACTTGCCGGAGATAAACCGGAGCGCGTAGCTAGGAGTCGTCGAGGCCACCTGATTATTCTCCCCGAGGCATAGTGCGTAGCTCGTTGACCACTATAAACATGTTCGCAAGCCGAATAAAGACTTCCGAAAGGGGGACCGCGACTTGCTTGCGCTCGTGCTGCGGTCGCATCGGTTGTCCTAGGGCGCGGGCTTGGCCAGGTTGGCGGGCGAGACCTGGATGATGATCTGCGCCGCCGCGATGTTGTCGGCTCCGTCGCTGGCTCGCACGACAAGGGTGTGACTGCCGGCTGTCAGGCGCGGCGGCCGCAGGCTGAATTCTTCGCTCAGATCGTCGAGCACGCCGTCCCGTACAGCGACCGGCAAGAGCTCACCACCGTCGATGGCATAGCTGAGCTCCGCGATTGGCGAGGTGGCATCGCTGACCCGGCCGCTGAGCGTCAGCGTGGCGGCGTTCCACGTGAGATCGCGGATCTCGGGCCGACGATTGTCGATGGTGAAGGGTGGGGTGATGTGTTCGTGGGTAAGCGCTAGCTCGGGCGGGTTACTGCGCTCATCCGAGACCACGACCTTGAGTTCGTACAGACCATCGCCGACCGCTTCCGTGTTCCATTCCAGCTCGTTGCGGGTCAGCGCGTCCGGGCCACCGAGACGGAGCCACTCGCCTTCATCGCTGCTTGCGGGCGGGGTGGCGCTGCTTTGGCTGGTGGTGGGGGCTGGCGAAAGCGGGGCGGACGCGGGCTTGGCAGGCCGCAGATAGACGCGATAGTTCAGCTCATCTTCGTCGGGGTTTTCGGTCTTCCAGCGGATCTTGATCAGCGGCGAGCGCGGTCGCTGTGGGCTTGGCGGACGGACGCCGCGGGCAATGCGACCCGTGCCGTCTTCGCCCACTGTGACCTCGGTGATGCGTGGTCGCTGATTGAGCGGCTGATGATAGAAGCTGAAGTCGCGCAGCACCGATCGCTCGGTCAGCGCTGCCCGGACCTGCAAATAGCGCGCGGCCGGGGACGCAATGCGTCCGGCTTGCTCACCGGTGCTGGGTTGCGTCACGGGCTCGCCAAGTGGCTGCCAGGCCGACCAAGAGGCATCCGGCTTGGCCAGGTTGCCGCTGCGCGTCTCGATGCGCACGCGACCTTCGGCGAGATAGCGCAGGCGTCCCCAGCGGCTGGGGGCGGGGGCGGCGAAGGCCTTGCTCAGGTACTGCGCATCGGCCGGGGGCTGCGGCCGCACGACGTAGAACGCTCCGGCGTTGCCAGTGCCCACGAAAAGACCGCCACTTGCCTCGCGCGGC
>DAORCZ010001458.1:0-1893 GCA_035345735.1 Pseudomonadota bacterium
CCAACCCCGGCGGCCCCTGGGCTCGACGAGGGAGCCGGCGCGGTGCACTCGCGCTGCACGTCTTCCAGGAGCTGACGCAGCTCGGGGTTGCACAAGGCCAGCGTCAGACCGTCGTTCATTTCGCCACGCAGCCGATCGAGCTCGGCGCGCTGTCGAGCCAGCTCGTCGCGCAGGCTGGCCAGCTCGGCCTCGTGCGAAACGCAGCCCGCCGAGCCCAAGAGCAGCACCCCCAGCCCCATCGCCGCCAAACGGTGCCGCCAACCCGCCATCAAAGACCCCATGCCCGACTTCATGCGGCCCCCTTACTTGCCGACCCGCACCGTCACTTCCGACGGGATGAGGTGCTGCGGAAAGTTAGCCAGCGCCTGACGCAGACAGGCACCAAAGCCGGTCTGATGCACCACCGGCGGCGCTTCGACGATCTGCAGCGTGCCGCTGCGCTCTAGCTTGATCTGCGAACCCGGCGGCAGATGGACGTCGGCGAGCTCCTTGCGGGCGCAGACGGTGACCGCGATATCCTGCGCCGGACTGCGCGTACCCGTAATGATGAAGCGACGCGGCGTCGCGGCTCGGCCCGTCCCGCGCCCTAGCGCCTTGCCGGGCAGCGGCTTATTGGTGCCCGCCTCGGCCGGGGAAGCCTGATCGGTGACGGCCGAAGTGGCAGAGGGCGAAGCGGCGGCAGGTGGGGTAGTCACCGCGAGCGCCGTCGGGCTTGGCTCGGGGGGCGCGGCAGGTACGGACGGCGCGACAGGCACCGGTGCCACCGGCGGCGTCTTTGTGACCGGGCGGACCCCCGCGGTTCCATCGGAAACCCCACGCACAAAGATCGCATAGGCCCCCACCAGCACCGAAAGCAGCCCCAGGCTCAGCAGCGAGGCGACGTAGATCTTGCGCCGCGTACTGGGTGAGTGGGTCAGCTCTCCGGCCCGCTCATCGACGGTGATCGGCGGGCTAGGGGGAACCGCCTGGGCATAGGCCAGCTGTCGGGTTGCCCCTGCCGCCGCCAGGAACTCTTTGACCGAGGGAAAGCGCGCGTCGCGGTTCTTGCTCAGCCCACGCTGCACCGCCCGGATAACGCTGGCGCTGGCCTGCGTCTCGTTGAGCGGCAGCGGATCTTCGTGGATCACGCGCTCGAGGATGTTGAAGACAGCATCGCCCGAGCGATAGAACGCCGGGTGACCAGCCAGCATCTCGTAGAGGATGGCGGCGAGCGCAAACTGATCGCAGCGCGCGTCAAGCTCTCGCGACTTGCCGAGGGCCTGCTCGGGCGCCATGTAGCCGGGCGTGCCCATCAGCGCGGCGTTGGCGGTCAGCGGCGTACGATCGGTCTGCTCCCACTTGGCGATGCCAAAGTCCAGCACCTTGACGAACTGCGGAAACGCGCCGTTTTTGCACAGGAAGATGTTGCCAGGCTTGAGATCGCGATGGACCACACCAGCTTGGTGCGCCGCGTCCAGCGCCTCGCCGATCTGCGCCGCGATGGCCAGGGCCTGCGGCAGCGGCAGCATGCGCTGACGTCCCAGCAGCGCGGCCAGGTCCTCGCCCTCCAAGAGCTCCATCACCAGATACGGACTGCCGTCGGGCAGGGCATTCCAGTCGGTGATATCGACGATGTGGGGATGACGCAGCGTGCCCAGGATCTCGGCCTCGCGACGGAAGCGAGCCAGGAAGGGCTGCCGCTGGCTGGCCTCGACGTTCATCACCTTGATGGCAAAGCGACGAGGCATCCGCGTGTGCGCCGCGATGTAGACCTCGGCCATGCCACCAGCGCCGAGCAGTCGCTCGATGCGGTAGGTGTCGCTTACGACTTGGCCGGGGGAAAGCGGCATGGCCCCAGTCTATATCACGGCTGGGACCGTTCGGGAGAGCCCTGCTCGGGGAGCTACGGAGGAA
>DAORCZ010001459.1:0-1887 GCA_035345735.1 Pseudomonadota bacterium
AAGACCACGTCCTCATCCCGGGGATCTCGTTGAGCACCACAACCAGCTCGCGGATCCCAGGATCAAGGTCCGGCAGCATGCCGAATGCTTCCTTGTAGGCCGCAAGCAAGCTGGTTGCTTCAACGGTGCGATCCACTCGCTCGTCATCCCCAGGTAGCCGCTCAATAACCGCTCTTTCGCCTGCACGGTCTGTGACCAGATAGAAAGATTGCTTCTGTGCAAAGCCCATGATGGCTGCTCCCAAGTCAAGCGCTTCAGTTGATCGAAGATGCGCCGCCAACCCGCCGCCGCAAAGCCAGCAGCGCGCCGCGGAAGGTGGGAGCGTGCTCCAGTCTGCTGATGTCGATTTTGGGCAGCGTCGTGCGACAGAATGCGCAGAAGGCGCAGGGACAAGACGACACGAGCGCCAGTTCCTCCTCTGCATCGAGCCGCGTGTTCTGCCTGACATGGATGCAGACTCGGCACTCGCAGCAACTCATTGCGCTCGCCAACGGCAGCCTGTCTGCAAGCGGGATGTTCGCCACCAGGCGACGCATCGCCGAGTCCGAGAGCGGCATGCCGTAACGGTTGTGCAGAGCCAGGAACGTGTCCTGCATCGCAGTCGCAAGCTCCGCCGGAAAGATCGAGTCCTGCACGTTTAGCACCCAGAGTAACGAGGTCAGCGTCTCGCCCTCCCGCAGCAGCTTGCGATAGACGCGGCGCCGATAGAAGAATCCGTTGAAGGGCTGACTCAGCGTGCGCGCGAGCAGGCGCTGCGCTTGGCGGATCAGCGTCCGCATTCGCCGACCCGCCCGCTGCACGATGCGAAGGCGCTGCTCGATGTGAGTCAAAGCGCTATCGACTTCGCTGAGCTTTGCCAGCAGGCTTGGGCTGCCCGGACCACGCTGCTCATGTGCTTGCCGTTGACGCTGATAGTTGGCTCGCAGCGTTCCTAGCTGCTTACGAACCGCTGGCAGTGACCAGCTTCGCGATGGCAAGAGCATGCTCGTCGTCAATTCCTGTACAGACAGCCACAGCTTGAGCAGGGTGAAGTCGTCCGGTGGAAGCGGCTGCGGCGACCGATGGCCCTGAGCGCTCTCTGGACTCAAGATGCAGGGTGGCGGGTTGCGAGTCGCCACATGCACAGCATCCGTCCCAGATGAGCCCAGGTCCGGCGTGCCTTTGAAGCGGCGCAGATGTCCCTCTACATGGACGGCGGTTCGCTCTGCGTAGCGGGCATGACACGCCGCGCACAGCATCAGCCATCGCTTCTGCGGCAGACGCCAGTAGTGTTTCCCAGCCGCCGCCTCCTCCTCATCTACCAGATGCACACAGACCTGATACACGTCTCCCAACTTCGGAGTCCGCATCGCTTGCCCCTTTCCTTCGTAAGACACTCCAACGCACGACGCTGGTTAGTAGATGACCGCCCGCCACCCCGCGCCGAAGATCTGACTCAAGAACGTCGCCGTCAGCGCCCAGCCGCGACTGCCATCCGACGCTAAGACGCCCTTGTCGGCATCCAGCCCAAACTCAGCAGGTGACCGCCCCGCATAGTAGGCGCTCCATCGCCCCGGCACGCCCGCCAGGCCGAACCCATCTGCCGCTACCTCACCCACCATCACGCGAGCGCCGGGCTGCACTTGCGGCATGCCCCCCGCCATGCTGACCGCCGAGGTCAGAGGCACTCGCGCACCACCCATCACGCCATACAGTTCGACCGTGCGAAACGTCGCGCCCCCGCCACCCGGGGTCGGAGTGCTCCCTCCACCACTTGTGGTGCCGCGCAGCTTGTCTAGCTCCGCGCGCTTCTTCGCCAGCTCGGCTTCCTTGCGCGCCTTCAGAAGCTCGCGCTCCAGCTCTTTCTCGCCCTGGCTGATCTCTTCGTCGAATGCTTCCTGATCCGCT
>DAORCZ010001460.1:0-1879 GCA_035345735.1 Pseudomonadota bacterium
CGGCCCGTCGCAGATCCAAGAAAAACGAGACGAACATCCGGCCTTAGCCTCGCCCACGGTTGCGACTCTGCGACAGCGCCATCTCGGTCAAGAGCACGTCTTGCTCGCTCTTGAGCAGCGCGCCGTAGAGCACCGGCATGCCACGCTCGCCCCCACGCCGCAGCGCATCGCTGGGCACACCGTCGGCCTCCAACAGGCGAATCCAGTCGAGCAGCTCTGACGTCGAGGGTCGCTTCTTGAGCCCCTGGACCTCGCGCAGCTCGTAAAAGACGTTGAGCGCTTCACGCAGAAGATCGCCGCGCAGCGTCGGATAGTGCACGGCGACAATGCGAGCCATGGTCGCGGCGTCGGGAAAGCGGATGTAGTGGAAGAAGCAGCGCCGCAGGAAGGCGTCGGGCAGCTCTTTTTCGTTGTTGCTGGTGATGATGACGATCGGTCGCTGCCGCGCCACCACCGTCTGCCGCGTCTCGTAGACGTAGAACTCCATGCGATCCAGTTCGTGCAGGAGATCGTTGGGGAATTCGATGTCGGCCTTGTCGATTTCGTCGATGAGCAGCACCGGACGTTGCTCGGCGACAAAGGCATCCCACAACTTGCCGCGCAGGATGTAGTTGGCGATGTCGTGCACGCGCGCCTCACCAAGCTGCGAGTCGCGCAGGCGGGCAACGGCGTCGTACTCATACAGGCCGTGCTGCGCCTTGGTCGTGGACTTGATGTGCCAGCGAATCAGCGCACAGCCCAGCGCGCGGGCGATCTCTTCGGCGAGGATGGTCTTGCCGGTGCCGGGCTCGCCTTTGACGAGGAGCGGACGGCCCAGCGTCACGGCGGCGTTCACGGCCACCATCAGGTCCGGCGTCGCGACGTACGAATCAGTTCCCGTAAACTTCATGCCGGCAGTGTAGCGCCCTCGCCGTGCGTCCGACTAAGGAAAGGCTGTGCTGGGACGCTAAGGCTTGTCGGCGCTGGACTGCAGAAAGCTGAAGTACGTGCGGCCGCGCGCTTCGGCAAATATGTCGAAAGCCAGCATCACCGCGCCCTGTATCAGGATGCCCAGGCCGACGCCAATCAGGGCCGATCGCGGCGCACCCAAGATGGCCAGGCCGAGCCCCAGGACGATGAGTCCAAGCCAGACCCGCTTGATGATGACGAAGTTGGCCTGCACGCGCTCCATCCGCGTCGTCTCGGTGCGGTGTGCGGCGGCGCGGGCGCTGGGGTCCGACTGCGAAAGGCCGGCTTCGACGCCGGCAACCTGGGCGGGGGTCTTGGCATACAGCCCGATGCCGACCCCCAGCTGCAGCAGGCCGACGATCCCCAGCGGGATCATCATGGCGCGAAAGGGGCTGACGCTGCGAAACAGCCACAGCGTAAACAGCAGCGATCCCAGGCCCAAAAGCGCTGCGCACAGGCCGGCCTGCCGCTCGCCCAAGAAGTACTGATGTATTGGCTCCATGAGGCGTGATCTCCGACGGGGCTATGCGAAGTACGTAGCGTCTGCGGCGGGGTTTCAGGCTTTACGTAGACGACAGCTCAGCCTGGAACTGGCGGTAGTGGTAGTAGGCGGCGAGCAGCGCGGCGGCTGACAGCACGTGCCAAGCCGCGTGGCCCTGCAGGAAGTGATTCTGCGGGTCGCAGAGCGTGCGGCTGACGTCAAGCGCCGAGCAGCCTGCGGCAACCGTCAGAAGTCCCAGCGAGGCGAAGAAGCCGCTCAGCGAGGGGGTCTGACCCGCCTCCCCCGAGCTGCGCCGACGAATCAGCAGTTCGGTGACGACCAGTGCAAGGGTCAGGATGCCAATGAAGCTCTGGATCGGGAAACCAGCCCGCACGGCGAGCACGGTGCCCACGGTGGCGACGCTCACGCTGCAGAAGAACCACAGCGGCA
>DAORCZ010001461.1:0-1876 GCA_035345735.1 Pseudomonadota bacterium
TGTCGCCGTGCTCGTCTCCCTTGGCCGCAGCCTTCTCGGGGGCCGGCTTGGCTTCGGCTTCGGGTTTGCCTCCGCCGCATGCACTCAGCGTGAGGGCTGCGGCGAGCAGCATCGCCAGGGCCGCGGGCAGGGGGTGTCGGTTGTTGTTCATGGGTGGGTTCCTCAGGGGTTCCAGCCGGCAGCGGCTTCGAGCGCGAAACGCGCGGTCTGCAGGTCGGCCAGCGCCTCGACGAGGTCGCGGCGGGCGTCGAGCGCCTGGCGGTTGACGACGATGAGCTCGAGCAGGCCGATCTGGCCGGCGCGCTGCGACTTGATCGAGAGCTGCTGGTTGTCGGCGAGCGCTGGCAGCACCGATTCCTGCAGCCGGCGCACGCGCGCCTGCAGGCTCTGCAGCTTGGTCCACAGCGTGTAGACCTGGGCACGGGTGTCGCGCGCCGCGGCCTCGCGCTCGATGCGCACCTGGCTCAGCTCGCTGCTGGCCTGGCCGATGCCGGCGGCGTTGCGCTTGAACAGGGGCAGCGGTACCGACACCGACAGCGTCGTCAGCCGCTCGCGGGCATCGCCGGGGCCCTCGCGGCCGACGTTGAGGCCTACGGTCACGTCGGGGTAGCGGCTGGATTCTTCGAGCCGAAGCCGCGAGGTGGCGCTGTCCTGCCGTGCAGCCAGCGCACGCAGCCGGGGCTGGGCCTCGATCGAAGACAGCAACGCCTCCAGCGTGTACGAGTTGGACGCCCCGGCCGCGAGGTCGCCATTGGCCGACCTCGGCACCGCAGGGTCGAGCTGCAGCTTGGTGGCCAGCTCCGCCTGGGCTTCGAGCAACTGCTCGCGCGACTGGGCGAGTTGGTTGCGCGCCCGCTCGGCCTCGACGGCTGCCACGTTGGCGTCGAGCTTGGTGTCCTCGCCGGCGCTGCGTCGCTTCTGGACGGCAGCGGCCGTGCCTTCGAAGAGCTTGAGCGCTTCCTCGTCGATGGCTGCGCGCTGCTGGAGCGCGAGCACGCGGTAGAAGGCTTGCGCGACCTCCGCGCGGAGTTGTCGTTGCGCGTCGTCGATCTCGGCGCGCAGTGCCGCCAGGGCAGCTTCGCTGGCTGCCAGGCGATGGCCACGCTGGCCGGCGACCTCGAAGGTCTGCGCCACCCCGGCCGACCATTCGCTGCGGCGGTCGGTGGGCGCACCGACGGCAGGCACGCTGCGGCGTGTGTTCTCAAACGTCAGCTGCGGGTTGTTGTAGAGCGCCGCTCCCGCGTCGGTGCGCGCGCCTTCGGCAGCGGCAAGCTGGGCCTGCCGCGCCCGGACCGTAGGGTTCGCCGAGGCGGCCAGGCGCCAGGCCTCGTCAAGCGTGAGGGCCGGGGCAACCTGTGTGGCGGGCGTGGAACCGCCCGCGGCGGGCGCGGGGGACTGAGCTGCGGCCCACGACGGGCACGCAGCGATGAGGCTGGCCAAGGCCAGCGCGTGCAATCGCATCGAATTCTCCTGAAGGCGGTACTACCGGCGCGGAAGAATTCGGCGAGTCGTCAGACAGTGCGTGGGAAATGGACTGAAGGAGGCTCGCCGAATCAGACGGCGAGCGCCCTATCGGGGCGTTCGGGCCCCGGGCTGAGGTGGGATCCGACCAGCAGTGGATCCTGAACGGAGAAGACGGCGCCCATGACGAGCGGCATCACGTCGTGGGGGGCGGGAAGCCACTGCGCAGCACTGAGGTGGCAGTACTCGCAATCGAGGTCGAGCGCCCCAGCCTTTGCCGCTTGCGCCTTCTTCGAGTCCTCAGCAGAGGAGGACTTGTGAACATGCTCGTGGTGGCCGATGTGCCAGGACGATGGTGATGGCTCATGCGCGCAATACGCCGCCGCGGCTGCCCAGGTCCACTGGACCGGCAGCA
>DAORCZ010001462.1:0-1876 GCA_035345735.1 Pseudomonadota bacterium
GCGGATCTGCATACCCACTTATCTGGCGCCGCAAGTACGGAAAACCTCATTCGCTGGGGCCAGAAAGACGGTATGTGCGTTCGCGCCAGCGATGCCACAGTAGTGGTGCCGCCCTGTCTGCCAGATACCGTGCCGCTATCCACCGCCTTCCCTGGCAGCCCGCTTTATCAGTCGCTGGTGTCGTCCTGGTCGCTCACCGACCGGACCGCCCCGGTCCGCGAGCGGCACCAGCGCTTCTTTGATGCCTTTGGCAAGTTCTCAGTCGTTGCCAACAGCCACGTCACGGACATGGTGGACGAGGTGGTTCGGCGCGCCGCCGCGCAGGGGGTGGTGCACATCGAGATCATCGTCGGCTTTCAGGGCTCGGCGATAGGTCGCGTAGCCGATCAGCAGATGGACAAAGCAGCGGAGTGGAGCGAGGGCTATCTGGCGCAGGCGCGCGACGCCATCCTGCAGTCGCCGGAGTTCCGTCCGGCCATCCAGCGCAGCCTCGAAGAGATCAACAAGATTGGCAGCGACCTGCGGACCCGCTGGCACTGTGACTCGCCACGACCCGAGCCGGCCTGCGAGGTCAGCGTCCGCTACCTGATTCACGGGGTGCGCACGCAGTCGCGCGAGCATGTCTTCGGCCAGTGGGTTTATGCCTTTGAGCTTGCGCAGGCCGACCCGCGGGTCGTGGGGGTGAACCTCGTCGCGCCGGAAGAGAACTCGCTGTCGCTCTCGCACTACGACGATGAGATGCGGGCACTGGGGCTGCTCAGTCGCTGGAATCGCTCGCAGCCGGGGCGGCAGCCGGTCCACATCGCGCTGCACGCTGGCGAGCTAGTCCCCGAAGTCCTGCCGCCGGGCGAGGCCGGCCAGACCCACCTGCGCTCGCATATCCGTCGAGCCGTGGGGCTTGCAGGGGCCGAGCGAGTCGGGCACGCCGTCGATGTCATGTCGGAAGAAGAGGCCGACGGCAGCGAGGGCGATGCGGATGGCGGGCCCGGGGCCGCAAGTGAGCTTCCCGCCCCCAGCCTGCTGCGCCAGATGGCGCAGAGCGGTGTGGCGGTCGAGGTCTGCCTGACCTCGAATCAGGCCATCCTCGGCACCGAGAGCGAGGCCCATCCCCTGTCGGCCTACCTTGCGGCCGGTGTGCCGGTGACCTTGGCAACGGATGATGAAGGCATCCTGCGGACGGATCTAAGCGCCGAGTACCTGCGGGCGGCGCAGGTGCAACGACTCGACTATCGCCAGCTCAAAGCCATCGCGCGCAACGGCCTGGAGAAGAGCTTTTTGCCGGGCCCCAGCTTCTGGGAAAATCCGCGCAGCTTCACCCCGGTGGCGGTCTGTAGCGGCGCCGATCCCGCCGGAAGTACGCCGCCAAGTCCGGCTTGCCAGGCCTTCTTGGCCAGCAGTCAGCGAGCGCAGCAGCAGTGGCGATTCGAGCGCAAGCTCGCGGCCTTCGAGGCGGCGCAGACCAGCCTGCTGGCCGTGCCCTGAGCCTAGGGCCGGGCCTTGCTCCGTCGGGAGGAGTCGGTGACCGCCGGTGGTGCGACGCGCGACTGCGCCGCGGCATCGAGTCGATCGTGAACCGCCGCCAGCAACAGCTTCTTGTGCAAAAGCGACAGCAGGACATCGATGTGCGCGACGCCCTGGCCGATTAGGTTGAGCATCTCGTCGCGCGGTAGCTCAGACAGCGCGGGGTCATCAAACTGCTCGACCTCGCGCACCACGAGGGTCCGCAGGGCTTCGACATAGCGACGCAGATCTGAGATGGCAAAGCCCAGCCGCTGATTAAAGCCTGAGCTGCGCAGGGCCCCCACGACATCGGCGATCCGCGCATCGCGCTCGGCATAGACGAAGGCGCCATCGACCTTGATCGGCGTCAGCAGGC
>DAORCZ010001463.1:0-1875 GCA_035345735.1 Pseudomonadota bacterium
TCGGCGACGAGCAGGGCCGGGTCTTCGTCGTGCGAACGGCGATCGAGCTAGAGGGGCAGCCGCTGGGGGCGCTGCTGGCGGCGCGTCCCGCCGGCTTGTCAGAAGCTGAGGCGGTGCGCCTGCTGGCCAACATCGCCGAGATTGTCGAGGTTGCGCATCAGCAGGGCATCCTGCACCTGTCGCTGTCGCCAAGCCGCATCTTCGTCGTCCCGAGTGGCGAGTCGATCGCCGTGCGGGTCACCGACTTTGCGCTGCTGCCGCCAGCTCTGGCGCCGCAGTACGGAGAGCCTGGCTATCTGACCCCCGAACAGGTCGAAGGACAGCCCTGCGATCGTCGCACCGACCAGTTCACGCTGGCCGTGATCCTGTACGAGATGCTGTCGAGCCAGCCCGCCTTCATTGGTGCGCCCGACGAAGATCGGCAGGTCACGCTGAGCCGAGTGCAGCACGAAGATCCGCTGCCGCTGGCGCTTTCGCGACCCCTGGAGCAGGCCCTGGCGCGGGCACTGAGCCGCTCGCGAGCGGTGCGCTTTCCCAGCCTGCACGATCTGGTGCGGGCCCTGGGGATCGACGGTGTGGCCTGGTCGCTGGTTCTGCCTCCAGGGTCCAGCAAGAGCCCGGTGACCCCGCCGATGCGCCAGGCGCTGTGGCAGCCAGTGCTGCTGGGGGCGACGGTGGCCTCGCTGGCCATCTTCCTGGTGTGGGGCGTCGCCTTCCGCGGGCGCCTGGGTTCGTCGGATCCTGGCAAGCCCGATCCCGCGGCGAGTCCCGTCGATGCCGCCGGCCTGAGCGTCGGCGTGGTCGATGCCGAGAGTCCGTCTCAGCCGGTCAACCCTTCCGGTCCTGCCGTCGCTGTTGCCGTCCATAGCGGCCCGACAAGCGTGCCGCCACCCTCCGCTGCCGTGCGTCCCGACGCTGGCACGAGTGTGGCCCTGCCTCTCCCCAAGCCTCGTCCTGCCGCGCTACCTGACATGGGAAGTGGGTCAAGCCGGCCAGCGCCCACCGTCGTGGTCAATCGGCCCGCGGTTGCGACAACCGGCCCGACGGCCGGCCCGACAACCGGCCCGACGACCGGCGGCTCGCGGCCCACCTCCGGCTCGGGATCGACGGGCAGTGGGCCTGCGACAGGCACGGGGACGGCGGGTACTCCGGTGAGCTCTGGCCCGTCAGCTGGCTCGTCGGGCAGTCTGGTGCTGGACATCACCACTGCCGAGGGGCGCGCGCTCGATCCGACGGTCAAAGAGCCGATCCTGCGCTGCATCAAGCTGATCCGGCCGGCCACCCCGTTCCGCCTGATCTTGGACAACATCAACGGCACGCTCTTTGTGGCCGATCAGTCGCCAATGAACGAGCTGCGCCAAAGCAGCGACTTTCGCAATTGCTTGAAAATCGAGTTCCACGGCAAAATAGAGTCTAAAGAACTGTCATTAAAAGGCTTTCTCAGGTCTAAGACCTCCCAATGAGGCGTTCAACTTCTTGCTTGAAGGCATCTGCTGGGCGCTGGCTATCAGCGCTGCTCTTGCTGGGGACGACGGGTTCCTGGGGCTGTTACGCGGAAGAGCTGGCCGAGCTGCGCGACAAGGTTGAGCGCCTGCAGGCCTGCAACGCCTGCGCGCAGACCCAGCTGACGCAGGGCCTGGCCTTGGCGCTGTGCAGTCCGCCGGTCCGGCAGCTGATCGATGACGTCAGCGCCGTTTGTCGCCGCGAAGACATCTGCCTGGACCAGAAGATCAGCACGCTGGTCGGCGATGCCGATCCGACGCACACTGGCCGCTTCATCACCCTGATGCGGCAGCAGCGCCACGCGGTGCTGTTCTTCGCCGGCAATGACACGCTGATCGGCGGGCCCCAGGGGCTGTACGCGCAGCGCATGAA
>DAORCZ010001464.1:0-1869 GCA_035345735.1 Pseudomonadota bacterium
GGCGCGCTGACCAGGTTGCCCCACTCGGTCCACGAGCCGTCGTAGTTGCGAACATCGGGATAGCCCAGCAGGTACTTGAGCACGTACCAGCTATGGCTTGAGCGCTCACCGATGCGGCAGTAGGTCACCACCGTACGATCGGGCTTGATGCCGGCCGCCTCATAGAGCGCGGCCAGCTCGGAGGCCGACTTGAAGGTGCCGTCCTCGCGACAGACCTTGCCCCAGGGGATGCTGCGCGCGCCCGGGATGTGTCCGCCGCGCTGGCAGGTCTCGGGCAGGCCCGGTGGCGACAGCAGCTCGCCGGTGAACTCGGCCGGACTGCGCACATCGACCATGCCCAGCGAGCGACCGCTTACGCCCTTGAGGACATCGATCAAGAAGGCACGCTGCGTCAGGTCGGGCGGCGAAGCCTGATACGCGGTCTTTTCCGGCTGTGGCACATCGGTCGAGAGGGGCAGATCCAGCTCTAGCCACTTGCGCCGACCGCCGTTGAGCAGTCGCACATCCGCATGGCCATAGATCTTGAGCTGCCAAAACGCCCAGGCCGCAAACCAGTTGTTGTTGTCGCCGTACAGGATGATCGTCGAGTCGCGACGGATCCCCGACTCTGACATCAGGTGCTCGAACGCGTCTTTCGACAGGATGTCGCGACGCAGCTGATCGCAGAGCTGGCGTGACCAGTCCCAGCCGATAGCGCCGGGGATGTGGCCCTCTTCGTACGAATAGACATCGACGTCGACTTCGACAACGCGGAGGCCTGGCGACTCCAAGTTCGCCATCAGCCACTCTGCGTCTACCAGCGTTTCGGGATGCTTGTAGCTCAGCACAGACGTACCCTCCATTCGTCGCTGCTGCGTCCAAGGCCGATCGCTTGGAACGCTACGAAATGAGAGCGCACGCCGCTCCCCCCGCGCAGCCGCCTAGCCATGCTATCAAAGGCGCCTAGCGACGCGGGCCCGGGCTGCAAGTGGGCCTATGCGCTGGCCTTTTCGCGCGCCGGCCAGGTGACCTACGGGGTGCTGACGAGCTAGCGCACGGAATGACGCGAGGGACGCTGGCCGCGCTTGGCCGCCACAGCGCCACAGCGATCTGCCGTCGCCAGCGCCGAAAGCTGAGCCTCCAGGGCCGCGATGCGCTTGGACTGCTGCTGGATCGCTGCGACGGCCATGCTGGTGTAGCCGTATAAATCGATCATGTCGCGGGCCGGATCGACGCTCATGCTCAGCGGCTGATCGTCGATGAGAAACCCCAGCCGCAGGGGGCCGCCGGTCTTGTAGCGGTAGGTCGCCAGACGCGTGCTCTCGATCTCCTGCGCCAGCCGCTGCCGGGTCGCGTCATCGACATAAGAGATCCCCTCCTTGGCGCTCTTGCGCGAGATCGGACAGCCCCCCGGTGCGGTCTTGGGATCGCTTTTTGTACACAGGAGGAGCGCGTTGCAGTCGCTCATCGGATCGCATTTCTGCCCGTCGGTGCTGCAGGCGGCCCCGGCCTTCTCAGTGGTACAGCGCGGGACGCCAGCCGGCGGGGTGTAGCCGCGACAGACCGGGTCGCCGCAGGTCGTGTACCAAGCCAAGGTGCCACTGCCTGCGTCGCTGCCCCCGCCGGGATCACCACCACAGGCAGCCAACCCAATGCAAAGCGCCAGCGATAACAGAGGCCGAATGGGGAGACGGAACGGGAGCACAGAACCGAGAGTTGCGTTTCGCATGACGTCCTCCAGAGCCGCCCGGGTCTGTCGGGTGTGCGCGTGCCGTCCGTCGGAATGGCGGCCAGCCAGCGACGTGGAGGCCCGCCCGGGGGCGATTTGGCGGCGTCAGCATACGCGGTTTTCGTCGCAGAGCGCGGTGTTTTGGCCGCCGCCACAGGCGA
>DAORCZ010001465.1:0-1866 GCA_035345735.1 Pseudomonadota bacterium
CTGTCGCTCTTTATGCGCCAGATCGACTGGCGGTGCCGACTGGTGCACGACTATCGCCGCAACGACTTCACGCTGATTCATCAGCGCTCGCCGGACTAGCCGCACCGCGCACCCGTTGCCCCCGCGCCTCGGTTAGCTGCGGCTCTTCGTGCCAGCGAAGCAGCCGCCGCTGCCAGAGCGATTCACACAGCTCATCGCCTTGTGATTGACGCTGCGCAGCGCGAAACACGCCCCGGGCCAGTGCGAGCAGGTGCCTCTGGACCCAGTCGGGCAAGCCCCCCGCCAGTTCGGCAGTCGCCTCTGGGCGTAGCTGGCAGTGCCCATCAGCCGAGGCGATCCGCAGTGTGTAGCGTTCCCGGCCCTGCGGAAGAAAGATCGTGACGTCATAGAGTGCGCCCTGGCGATCGACGTGTCGACGAAGTAGCTCGAACCGCGCACCGAAGGAAGGCGTCATGGACTGCGACATGCCGGCACACTAGCAAATGCGGCAATCCGACGACAGCGCGGCAAGCCGCTGGCCCCTCCGGCCAAGAGAACGCTACGGCTCGACGTAGACGCGCGGCACGCGCTTTGAGATCGCACAGCAGATCTCATAGGGGATGGTGCCCGCCCAATCGGCCATCTCGTCGAGAGTAATGGGTTGATCGTGCTGCCCGTCGCGACCGCGCTGAGCGCCGATCAGGACGACCTCATCGCCAAGCTCGACGTGCGGCACGCTGCTCACATCGACCATGCACATGTCCATGGTGATCGGCCCCAGGACGGGGCAGCGACGACCGCCGCACAGCACCTGGGCGTGTCCACTCATTCGACGGGTGTAGCCGTCGGCGTAGCCGATCGGCAAGGTGGCGATGCGGGCACGACTGCCCACGCGAACCCGGCTGCCATAGCTGATGCCAGTGCCAGCGGGAACCTCGCGCAGCGCAACGATTCGCGTCTTTAGCGAGAGGACTGGCCACAGTCCCGACATCATCGTGTGCGGCGGCGCTACGCCATACATGCCGATGCCCGGTCGTACCAGATCGCGGCGGGCCCGGTTGAAGCGCAGGGCCCCAGCGGTGTTTGCCACGTGAGTGACCGCAGGCCGTATTCCCAGCGCCGAGAGCTCGTCATACGCTGCCGCAAACCGGCGAAGCTGTTCCTCGGTCACGGTCGATTCTGAGCCATCAGCATCGGCGAGGTGGGTGCAGAGGCCGCCGAGCACCACCCCGGGCTCCTGCCGCAGCGCATCGACGAACTCGCGCAGCCTCTCGGGGCGCACGCCAAGTCGCGACATCCCCGTATCAATCTTCAGGTGGACTGGAACCCGCGGAGCGCCGAGGTCAACCGCCGCTCGGGCAAAGCGGACCAGATCACGCGCATCCGCCACCACCGGCGTCAGGCGATAGGCTACGACATCGCGATGCGACAAGCCGTAGTAGCAGCCAAGCACGACTATCGGCTGCTCCACCAAGCCGGCTCGGCGAAGCTCAACCCCCTCCTCAACCAACGAGACGGCAAAGCCCCAGACCTGCCGCGCCACGGCCTGCGCGCACATCACTGCGCCATGGCCATAGGCGTCCGCCTTCAGCACGGCCATGATGCCGGTCTGCTCACCTTCGCCAGCGGTCGCCGCCGCAGCGGCCAGAGCGAGATTATCCTGTCCGGTCGCGTCGTCGTCCTGGCCATCCAATCGTGCGCGCAGCGCATCCACATTGCGACGCAGCGCGCCCAGATTGACCTCGGCGATGGTGGGCCGGATGTCTGTACGGATGTCGTAGACGGAATAGATGGCGCGATTTTCCGGCCGATCGCAGAAGCGTCAACTTTCGCGCTTCCCTTTTGCGGGCAGGCAGGCTAACAGCCCTGACTCATGTCGCTGATTCA
>DAORCZ010001466.1:0-1866 GCA_035345735.1 Pseudomonadota bacterium
TGCGACTGGTCTGCCGGTCCCGCTCCGTACACCTCAGGACGAGCCGATAGCGATCGTCGGGATGGCATGCCGCTACCCCGGGGGAGTCGCCTCTCCGGACCAGCTGTGGTCCCTGCTCCGAGAGGGAAGAGAGTCCCTTTCAGGCTTCCCTAAAAACCGCGACTCCAGCTGGGATCCCGTGCGGCTCTTCAACCCGGATCCCCAGGCCCCGGGCAAGTGCCTGACGCGCTTTGGCAGCTTCCTGCACGAGGCGGACCTGTTTGACGCCAGATTCTTTGGCATTAGCCCGCGAGAGGCCACCGCCATGGACCCCCAGCAGCGGCTCCTGCTGGAAGTCTGCTGGGAAGCGCTGGAGAGAGCAGGAATCGTGCCTGCGGTGCTGCAGGGCAGCCCCACAGGCGTCTATGTCGGCAGCATGGCAAGTGACTACGGGGCCCGGCTGCTCGGGGAGCCACAAGCGCTGGACGGGTATGTCGGAACCGGCAGCGCCTCCAGCGTCGCCTCGGGTCGGGTTGCGTATGCGCTGGGGCTTCAGGGACCGGCGCTGACCGTGGACACGGCTTGCTCCTCTTCGCTGGTCGCCCTGCATCTGGCCTGTCAGTCGCTTCGCCAGGGCGAGTGCGAGCTGGCCCTGGCGGGAGGGGTGACCGTAATGGCGACCCCCACTCTGCTCATCGAGTTCAGTCGCCAGGGCGGTGTCGCTCCCGATGGCCGCTGCAAGCCCTTCTCCGCGGCTGCGGACGGCACCGGCTGGTCCGAGGGCTGCGCCATGCTGGTGCTGCAACGGCTGTCGGTGGCCAGAGAAAAAGGGCACCCGGTGCTGGCGCTGTTGCGAGGCAGCGCGGTCAACCAGGATGGGCGCAGCCAGGGCCTTACCGCGCCCAATGGGCTGGCCCAGCAGCGTGTCATCTCCCAGGCCCTGCAGTCCGCGGGACTGACCCCAGAGCAGGTCGATGTCGTGGAGGCTCATGGGACCGGTACCCGCCTGGGGGACCCCATCGAGGCGCTGGCGCTGCTTGAGACTTATGGCAAGGCGCATCAGGCGCAGCGGCCAGTGTGGCTGGGCAGCCTCAAGTCCAACCTGGGGCACCCGCAGGCAGCAGCTGGGGTGGGCGGAGTCCTGAAGATGGTGCTGGCGATGCAGAACGGGCTGATGCCAAAGACCCTGCATGCGGAGGTGCCCAGCGAGCACCTGGACTGGTCCAAGGGCCAGCTGCGGCTCCTGCAAGAGCCGCAGAGGTGGGAGAGGGGCGAGCAGGCGCGGCGAGCCGGGGTCAGTTCGTTCGGCATCAGCGGGACCAATGCGCACCTGATCCTGGAAGAGGCGCCCTGGTCGGAAAGGGAGTCTGCGAGCACGGGCAGGGAGGTCCCGCAGGGCATGCCACTGCTGGTCTCTGGCCGAGACCAAGAGGCGCTGCAGGCCCAGGCGATGGAGCTGGCCGCGCACCTAGAGGCGCGACCCTCACAGAATGTGCTGGATCTGGTGTACTCGCTGGCCACCCGCCGGACCCACTTCGGCGAGCGACTGGCCCTGCCGGTGAGCCCGGGGACGGATGCCGCCCACCTGGCCGCCGCGCTGCGCAGTTATGCCCAGGGAGTTCCGCCGCCCGGGCTGCTGCTGCGCCCAACCGGGCAGCGGACCGGTCGAGTCGCGATGCTTTTCAGTGGCCAAGGCAGCCAGCTGCCGGGAATGGGCGCGGGCCTTTATCAAAGTTTCCCGCGGTTCCGCGACGCCCTGGACGCAGTGTTCGCCCAGCTGGAGGGACAGCTGGAACGGCCGCTGCGCGAGGTCATGTTCGCCGAAGAGGGGACGGCCGAGGCGGCGCTGCTGCACCAGACCGCCTATACGCAGCCGGCGCTGTTTGC
>DAORCZ010001467.1:0-1864 GCA_035345735.1 Pseudomonadota bacterium
TTTACGCCGAGCGGTGAGCTCTACGATGGCGTGCTGGGCGAGAACGAGCCGGGGGTGACCCGGGCCCGCATCGAGCCGCTGTTCGCCGAGCTTCGGGGGCGCTTGCCGGGACTTGTGCGGCAGGCGGCGGAGCAGACAGCGGGTGATGCCGATATCCTGCGCGGTCGGCGCTTCGAAGCGGCCGGGCAGTGGCAGATGACGCGCCAGATTCTCTCCGCCATCGGCTTTGACTTCGAGCGCGGGCGACTTGATGCCTCGACGCATCCCTTCACGCTGCTCGCCGGGAGCAACGACGTGCGGATGACCAGCCGCGTCGATGAGAACACCCTGTGGCCGGCGATCCTGACGGCTCTGCATGAAGGCGGCCATGGCTTGTACGATCAGGGCTTCGCCGCGGCCGATGGCGAGCGCTTGCTGGCCGAAGGTGCGAGCACCGGGCTTCACGAGGCGCAGGCCCGGCTGTGGGAAAACCATGTCGGCCGCAGCCGCGCCTTCTGCGAGTTCCTGTGGCCGCAGCTGCAGACGCTGTTTCCGACCGCCACCGCCGGCCTAAACCCCGAGCTCTTGAGCCGTGCCGGCAACGCCGTGCGACCCGGTGTCAATCGCGTCATCGCCGATGAGCTGTCCTATCACTTGCACATCCTGCTGCGCTACGAGCTAGAGCAGGCGCTGCTCACGGGTCAGCTCAGCGTGGCCGATCTTCCCAGCGCATGGAACGAACGCTCGCAGGCGCTGCTGGGCGTGACGCCGTCTTCGCCGCGACACGGTGTGCTGCAGGATGTGCACTGGGCGGTGGGCCTGTTCGGCTACTTCCCGACCTACACCCTGGGCAGCCTATATGCCGCCCAGCTGATGGCGACGTACCGACGGAGCGCCAACATCGAGGTCGAGTTTGCCGCCGGCCAGTTCGGAGGCCTGCTGGGCTTCCTTCGTCACCACATCCACCAGCGCGGCAGCCGCGCCAGCGCCGAAGAGCTGATGCGGGATGCCACCTCTGAACCACTGGGCACCGCCGCCTTCTTCGCGCACATCAGCGAGCGCCACCCCGCGCGCTAGGCCCGGACAGACCTAGGTCTCCTGCTTGCGTCGCTTGCGCCACAGCGTCGAGCTGTCGATGCCGAGGAGGGTGGCGGCCTCGTCCTGCGTCTTGCAGCGCAGGAGGACGCGACGGATATGTTCGCGCTCTAGCTCTTCTAGCGTGCAGTCGCCGCCCAGGCTGGGGCCGGCTTGGCTGGGGCGGCCGATGCGCTCGGGCAGGCCCTCGGGCTCGATGATCTGGGCCGGCCAGAGGATGGTGGCGCGCTCGATGGCGTTGCGTAGCTCGCGAATATTGCCGGGCCAGGGGTAGCCCAGCATGGCCGACTCGGCGGCGCGCGAAAGCTCCATCGGCGGGCGGCCGGTGCTGCGGCGGAAGAACGACAGGAAGTGGCGACACAGCGGCAGGATGTCTTCCGGGCGCTCGCGCAGCGGCGGAATCTGCACTTCCACGACGTTGAGGCGAAACAGCAGATCTTCGCGAAACTGGCCGCGCTGCACGGCGTCTTCTAGATCGCGGTTGGTGGCGGTGACGATGCGGACATCAGCGCGACGCGTGTGGTTTTCGCCGATGCGCTCGAACTCTTTCTCTTGCAGAAAGCGCAGCAGCTTGGCTTGCAGGGGCGGCGCGATCTCGCTGACCTCGTCGAGAAATAGGGTTCCGCCCTGCGCGGCTTCGACGCGTCCGGGCTGATCGCGCACCGCGCCAGTGAACGCGCCGCGGGCATGACCAAACAGCTCGCTGGCCAAGAGATCGCCCGATAGCGTGGGACAGTTGACCATGACGAACGGCTGACCAGCGCGCGGGCTGCGACTGTGCAACAGCCGC
>DAORCZ010001468.1:0-1863 GCA_035345735.1 Pseudomonadota bacterium
GCCGCTGAGCCGGCTGATCCACCAGCCGACCGGCCTGGCCCGCGTGCACTAGCCCCCGTCGCGCCCCTGCCCGCGGCGCCGCTTCGCGTCGCGCCCCCTCTCCCCCTGCCCGCTACGGGCTAACTTTTACAGTTAGCGTGTACTGCCCCCCGCCGCCCGCCGCATCGGTGACGATCAAGGAATAGCTACCCGCCGGGAGCGGGGTCGTGGTGTTCAGCGTGGCGGTGTTGCTGATTGCCGAGACGCAGGCGACATCGCCGCCGCTACTGCAGAGCGTGCCTGCCCCGCGCAGCGCCAGGACTGGCCTGACTCCGGCGGTCGTTGTCGTCGCGACCGCCTCTAGCTTCTGCGGCGAGCCGAGGACCAAGCTGTAGATATCGCGACCGGGGTGGCTGGTGCAGCGGAGGCGCGGTCCGCTGCTGCTGCCATTCATCGCCGTCGTTACCATCGCGGTATCGCCCGTAAAGGACAGTAGGCGCGGCGCGCTGCAGCTTTCGCCGCGACCCAGGTTGGTGGCGCGCTGCTCAACGGTCAGCTGATAGTCTCCGCCTGCCCCGTCGGCATCGACGACCAGGAAGTACCGACCGACCGGAAAGCGCGAGCTGAAAAAGGCGCTGGTGGCGCAGATGTCGCCGGCTGTCTGCGACGTTTCACAGGTGCTCTTGAGATACACGTGCGGCATCCAATCGCCGATCGGGATCACCTGCACGCTCAGATAGGGCTCAAAGACGCTGAGTGAGTAGACCGTATCGGCCCCCAGACCGCCGCAGCTTGCCGAGGTGTCGTTGCGACGGCCCAGCGTCGTGTCGTTCATCACAGCGCGATTGCCGACGAATGGCAGCGGCTGCGCGCTGACGCAGTCTTCGCCGAGAGCCATCGCCAGATCGCCCGCCGCGCTGCTGCCGTCGGGATCGCTGCCGCCATCGCTTATCGGGGCGAGATCGTCGGGGGGCTCGGATGTAGCAGCGTCGGGCTGCGTCGTCTCGCAGCCGCCACAGGCGGTCGGGGCATGGCAGGCTGCGAGGCCGCTGCCGATCGTGCACAGCAGGGTGGAGAACACCAAACGGATGGGGGCGGCGGATCGCTTCATGGTGGGGCTGGGCTCGCTTACGACGCGCCGGCCCGCCGGGTCAAGCCACCTGCGCCTCCTTCCGCACACGTCTGGCCTGCCCGCCTAACGGCTGGCGAGCCCTCGTCACCCGTCGCTGAGGGCGGGCGTGATGGGTTTGCGATCCATCCAGGGGACAGGCACCGCATAATCAGGGTCACGTAGATGACACAGCCGCTCGCGGCCGGCGACTCTGTCGGCAGGTACACGGTGATTCGGCCGCTGGGGCAAGGCGGCATGGGCCTGGTGTTTGAGGTCAAGCATCAGACGCTGGGCACGCGCGCCGCGCTCAAGCTGCTGTGGACCGGCCAAGCGATCAACCGTGAGCTAGCCGCCCGCTTCCTGACCGAAGCCCGCGCCGGCGGCGCCATCGAGCATCCCGGCGTCGTGCGCGTCCTTGAGTACGACGTGCTGCAAAGCGGCGTGCCCTACCTGCTGATGGAATTCCTGCCCGGCGAGACGCTGAGCCAGCGCCTGCAGCGCGGCCGCCACCTGGGCCTGGCCGCCCTGCCGATCCTGCAGCAAATCGCCGACACCCTCGCCGCCGTGCATGCGCGCGGCATCGTCCATCGAGATCTCAAGCCAGGCAATGTCATGCTGGTGCCGGATTCGGCGGTGCCGGGGGGCGAGCGGGTGAAGATCCTCGACTTTGGCATCGCCAAGATCTTGGCCAAGGCGAAGACTGAGGCGGATCTGGTGCCGGAAGTACAGACGGCGGATGGCGCGCTCTTGGGCACGCCGGCGTTTATGGCGCC
>DAORCZ010001469.1:0-1860 GCA_035345735.1 Pseudomonadota bacterium
GAAGCCAACCACGGCGTCGCTCGCGCCGGCAGTTACGCAGTTTCTCTGACGGCCTCGCCCGCCCCCTCGGGACTTCCGTATCTGCAGCTCCTGACCTGTCGCAAGACCGGCGCCCCCAACCCGCAGAAGGCGCCGCCGCCTTCGGGAATGCTGCTGTTCTTCTCGGCCTCGGCCTGCCCGCCGGGCTGGGTCCAGCCGGTGTCGAGCCAGGGCCGCTTCCTGGTCGGTCTACCCGACGGTGCAAAGAGCGGTCTGTCGTTCGGCGGCCCGTCTCTGACCAGCACCGAATCCCGCCTGCATCGCCACAGTGGCAGCGGCCAGATCCGCACCTCGTCGCACGGCATCGCGCTGGCCAGCGGCTCGGGCGCCGGCGGCTACGCCAAGGACGACGGCTATGCCTACCAGATGATGTCGTCAGAGGGAGCCACCGGCCTGCCCTACGTCCAGCTGTTGCAGTGCCAAAAGCAGTAGCGGCGCCCCGGGGGAGCGCGGGACGTCCTAAGGCGCTGCGAAGACCTGCTCAGCGCGCAGCTCTCCGGTGGCACTCAAGTGCCAGAGCAGGGCCTGGGTTCGGCCCTGTCCGCGCCCCTGACCGCTGCCCGCGACCACAAGTCCACCGTCGGCTCCCGCGACGATGCGCGTCGCGTAATCCGCCTCGCCTCCCCAGCGACGTTCCCAGCTGATGCGGCCGGCGGGATCGACGCCCAGAACCAAGAGCTTGCGCTCGGCCCCCGCCGTCATCACGCGGCCAACGATCGCCAGCTCTCCACTCGGGCGAGTCGCGACATCGATGGCAGCCGAAAGCTCGCCCGCGCCGCCATGCTCGATCTGCCAGCTCAGCGCACGGCGCCCCGGATCGAAGCGCGCGGCCCACAGCTTCGGCTCTTTTTCGGTTGCGCGCTGTCCCAGCAGAACGACGTCGCCCCCCGGTAGCGCCGCTGCCGCCGCCAGATCGATGCGCCCCGCACTCGTGAAGTCGTGCAGCCAAGCAGTCGTGCCGTCGAGCCCGACCGCCATGACCGCCGCCCGTCCCGGGCCCGTGGTGCTGACCTCGATCTGCCCGATGAGGAGCAGCCTGTCTTCGGCGACCGCAACCAGTCCGGCCAGCCGCTGTAGCTCGGGCAGGATCTTTTGCCAGCGCACCCGCCCGTCGGCCTCAAGTCGCACCACCCACCCCTGAAAGCCCTGCTCGCCAATCGCGATCAGGCCGCCATCCGGCGTCACCCAGCCTGTCCGCAAGCCGGTGACCCCCGACGGCCCCAGACTCTGCTGCCAGCGCACCGTGCCATCGGCCGAAAGCCGCGACACCCAGCCGCGATAGGCTTCGGGTTCCTCCCGCGCCTCGCCCAGAATGAACAGATCCCCATCCTTCGCCGGCAGCAGCGCCCGACCGATCACGCCCGGCGACGTGCCATAGGTCTGGCTAGAAACCACCCGCCCAGGCGTCGCACCGTCGAGCCACTGCAAGAGCGCGCGATGTTCCCCCGGCACGACCGAGCGCGTATCGATCAGCCACAGCCGCCCCGCGCCACGGACCAGCAAAGCCGAACTGAACTGGTGCCCGGTGCGATTCTCCCGCTCGATGCGCTGCGCCCACTCACTCACCGATTCCTCTGCTTTCGGCCGCCGAGAAAACACCCCAACCCGCACCAAAAACACCAGCACCAGCCCAACCGCCGCAGCAATCAACACAGCGTTTGCGATGGATGTGCGCATGCCAGTCCGATCCCTCCGACTCCATCATCACCCATCGCCCATGTCGCAACGCCCCCCAAAAAGTCGTCCACCGCCCCCCTCCGATCCCAAAAAGCCCAGTAAGGCTGGGGCCGCAGCGGATCTCATTTTTTCGACGCCCCGGCG
>DAORCZ010001470.1:0-1859 GCA_035345735.1 Pseudomonadota bacterium
CAGCAACATCCTGTGGCGGTAGGGACATCCTCCGCAACTCTGCGCTCGCGCATCCTTTAGGAATGAATCTCAGGAATTCCCAAGGTGATATATGCAGCTCAATAAAGACCAGCTTGTTCACGTAAACAGCGTCACCCACGCCGGCAAAATCCTCGTCGTCGCGACATTCTCTGACGGCTCGTTGCAGTACACCGTCCGCCAGGATGGCTTCGAGCAGAGCTACCTCAACGCGAAGCCGGAGCAGCGCATCGGCTGGGAGAACTGGAAGCCCCTGCCATTGCCCGATGACGCGATCGGCGATCCCTCGGTTGCCGCACGCGAGCAGGCGACGCTGACGACAAAGATTAACGGCGCCCCCGAGCTCCTGATGCGCTCGGTGTACCAATCGAAGCAGCTCGGGGCCGTGGTGCCGGTTCAGCTCGTCTCCACTCAGGAGTACCTCTACATTTTCCGGCAGTCGGTGAACAACACGCTGCTCGTCGACCGTTTCATCTTCGATGGCATGAGCAACGAGCTCAAGCCCAAGCTGGAGGTGCGCTACCGCCGCAGCCGACAGAAGTACAGCGCGCAGAGCACCTTCAAGCGCGGGACCGGCGGCAAGGGCCTGGACACCCTCGACTTCACGGATATGAGCGGCGCCTACTTTTATGAGCCGACGACCGAGCTCTGCTTGCTCAAGAACGTGCAGGATGGCCGCTTCGCCGTGGCGCAGGTCCCGACCACCGAGCACGACAAGTACCGCTGGCACATCTTCATCCATCGCACCGACTCTGCTACCGGCCGCGGCCAGGTCGAGCACGTGACACTTCGCAGCTCCGACGAGGGAATCTTCGACCTCAAGGACTACACGGTGTTCGAGAGCGGCAGCGCGCCCCGCGTCATCCCCGGCATCTTGCGGCGGACGATCGATCTTACCGGTCAGAGCGTCGCCAACGGCCCTGCTGCAACGCTTTACGACATCCAGCGCGAAGCCACGAATCCCCAGACCAATGAAACGTACCTGTTGCGGACCGAGACGCGGCTCATGCTGGCGATTCCCACCGATCTCGGCGTCACGGCGCTCAGCTTCGCCATCGCCGGCGATGGCACGCTGTCCCAGATGAGCGGCACCGTGAGCAGCCGCAAGACGCTGCGCAGCGAGGATCAGGTGGTGCTCCTGCCGTTAAGTACGCTCGATCAGATCGTCGCACGTGCCGCTGCGACGCCGCCTCCGGAGGGCACGATCACCGGGATGGCCGAGGCCGCGATCGAGATCGACGCCAGTGGCCGGGTGGTGGTGAGCTCGCCACAGGCCGGGCTGCTCAGCGATGGCGACAGGGTGCAGCTCAGCGGCACGACGCAGTACGACGGAACCTATCAGGTCACGGGTGTCTCTGGCCGCACCTTCCAGATCGCGGCGCCCTTCTCCGGTTCGGCGATGGGTACCTGGAAAAAGGAGGTCACCAAGGACGCGCTGATCTTTGATGGGAGGGTCTCTTCCTATCAGCTGACAGCCGACGGCAAGCTGGCGGTGGACGCGATCAACCACCAGCTTCAGAACGGCGACCGAGTTCAGATCGTCGGCTCGATTTCCTACGACGGCACCTACCCGATCACCAAGCTCGATGACAGCCACTTTGTGATCAACGCGCCGTGGCAGCCGACCACGGCGCAGAATGTCAGGCTCCTCGCCAGCCGCCGCCGCGGCATCGTGCTCGATGGAGCAAACGACTACATCGAGCTGCCGAACGCCTGCCTGCCGGTCGGTCCGGAGATTACGATCTCGTTCTGGGCCCGGGGTGGCCAGAGCCTGCCCAACCAGAGCTGCGTGTTCTACGCCGCATCGGGGAACATGGAGCGCTCGGTCTGCATCCACGCCC
>DAORCZ010001471.1:0-1855 GCA_035345735.1 Pseudomonadota bacterium
GCCGGACGCCGCCGCCGCCCCCTGTACCGCTGTCGGTGGCGACTCAGCCGCCGACCCTGCGGCTCATCAAGCTGCACGTCGAAAGCGAGCCAGCCGGCGTCGAGGTGGTGCAGGTCGACAACGGCGAAGTGCTGGGCAAAACGCCGTGGTCGATGTCGCTGCCAGGAGCCAGCGGGCAGCTTCGCCTACGACTGCGTCTTCCTGGTTACGCCGAGCAAGAGCTCTCGCTGTCGAGAGAAGAGAGCAACGGCATGCAGGTGCGTATGAAACCCCAACCGAACCGACCGCTGCCGTCGCGACCGCCACCGCCTCGTCGTCCGCCTGCGAGCAGCGACCTGTTTGGTCCGCGTCCCGCGCCCGTAGTCAAGCCGGGGCCCAAACCCATCGCCCGACCGTCCACACCCAAAGGTACGCCGCTTGCCAAGCCACCGATCGAAGACTAGCCGCCGCCTCCGCGAGGCTACGCATCCGTCGCTTCGCTGCTGGGTGCGGTGGGGGGTGCTTGTCGGCTGGCTGGGCTGCGGCCTAGTACCGGCGCTGGTCCAGGCCGAGCCCGCCGCCGATCCATGCCTGAGCGATGCGCAGTGCCAGGATCTGATCAGCCGCGCCCGCACGCTCTCCAAAGCACAAAAGTACGAGCCAGCCCTCGCTGCATATCGCGCCGCGCAGGCCCTGCATCCAGTGGTGTGGCTGCTCGTCAACATCGGCCGCATGGAGCACAAGCTCGGCCGCCACGCTGATGCCATCGCTCACTATCGCGAGTACCTGGCTCGCACCGAGTCAGACGGTGACAGCGAGCTACGGCAGAAAGCCCGACAATACCTACAAGAGACCGAGGTCGAGCAGAGCTTGGCCACGTCAAGCCCCCCGTCGAGTCAGGTCGTTCCCCAAAGCCCCGACCCCCGATCGCCAGCCGCTCCGCGCGAGCCGATTACCAAGAAGTGGTGGTTTTGGACCGCGGTCGGTGGGGGGGTTGCGGTGATTGCTGGCGTCAGTATTGGCGTCGGTCTTGCAGTCTATGCCAGCCCTCCCAGTCTTGTGGGGGCGCCGGTCTTTATGCCTTTTGGCCCGTAGTCGATAGCTCCCTCTGCGAGGGAAAGGAAGCATGCATGCGCAGCCGCAACGCGCCTTGTCTCGGGGTTCTCCCTTTCCTGGCTGGTGTGGCGGCGCTCGCCCTGGCCCTCTTGAGCTGTGGTGGCCCGGCCGATGTCATCGTCAGCCTTGAGCGCTGGCCGGCAGCGGCGACACAGCTTCGCGTGCGCAGCCAGCTCAATGGCACAGCTGGGCAGGAACAGACCTTATCGAGTCAGACGACTCGCTTCGTGCTCCGCTTGCCTCCCAATGCGCAGGGCGAGATCAAGCTCGATGTCGCGGCACTCGATGCCAACGGCTGTCGCGCTGCGACCGGCAGCCTGACCGTGCCGGTACCCGCTGGCCTGCGCCACTTCATCGAGGTCACCGTTCGACTGAGCGAAAACAACCCACCCCTGTGCGGCCTGCATGTGGCGGTGAAAAACGGCAGCGGCCAGATCATCTCGACCCCGCCGGGCATCAGCTGCAGCGACAGCGGCGGCACCTGTGACGTCGATCTGCCCTCCGGCACCCAGGTCACACTCAGCGCGCTGCCCGGACATCGCTCGTTCGGCGGGGACTTCAGCGGTGCGTGCAGCGGAAGCGACAGCTGCAGCTTCGTGCTGGGGAAGGACAGCACCGCCACCGCCTACTTCACCACCGCAGCCTGCAATACCGATGGCTGGTGCTGGTATAGCCCCCTGCCCACCGGCAATGCCCTCGCCGCCCTCTGGGGTTCCTCCGCAACCGACGTGTGGGCCGTGGGGGCGCGCGGGACCATCCT
>DAORCZ010001472.1:0-1854 GCA_035345735.1 Pseudomonadota bacterium
CCCGCGTCGCCCGTCTATGCCGTGCCGTCGGTTCCCACGGCGCTGCCAAGTGCGGCGGTGCTGTTGATGCCACAAGATCAGGTCCTGGCCAGCAAGGGCACCTGGGAGCGCCAGGGCGACCAGCTTGTCCTGCGCCATCAGGCCAGCTCAGGACGGCGCTCCGGCATGATCGCCGCGGGCATTACCCTGCTGTCCCTGGCCTATACCCCGGCGCTCATCACCGGCAGTCTGTTTACGCTGTTTGAAGGCCCCAACGACGTCGGCTCATCGCTGCTCATTCCCGTCGCGGGTCCTTTCCTCAGCGGCTTGTTTGCGCTCTCGGGCCAGAACGCGCTTGGCCTGTCGGGTCGCGGAGCCCAGAGCTGGGCCTGGTCCTGGATGCTGGTCGATGGCGCCGTGCAGGTCACGGGCCTGGCCCTCCTCATCGCCGGCGGCCGCGCCCGTCCCAGCGCGACTCCCAGCTTCCTTGAGCGAGTGCAGATCCTGCCCTATTCGAACCAGAACGGCGGCGGCGTGACAGTCAGCGGCAAGTTCTAGCCGCCCGCAAAAAAAGTCGGCCTCAGCGATGATTTTGGCAATGGCTTGCGGTCTATCGGATAACGACGGCACACCGCAGTGGCGCTGACCGGTCAGCGCCTCGCGCCGCTCGAACAATCCCCAAACGACAGGATGCAAGCCCATGGGAAAGCTGACGGTTACGACGTTTGTTTCGCTGGATGGCGTGATGCAGGCCCCGGGAGGGCCGACTGAGGATCCGATTGATGGCTTCCCCCACGGCGGCTGGGGAGTGCCGCACTTTGATCAGAGCACCGGCATGTTTATGGGCGGGGTATTCGCCCGCGCCGAGGCCTTCCTCCTGGGCCGACGAACCTACGACATCTTCGCCAGCTACTGGCCCAAGGTCACCGAGCCAGGAAACCCCGTTGCCGATGCGCTGAACCGCCTGCCTAAACACGTCGCCTCGACGAGGCTGCGCGAGCTAAGCTGGCAGGGGTCGAGCCTCCTCGACGGGGATGTCCCGACGGCGATCCGACGCCTCAAAGAGAAGTACAGCGGCGAGCTACAGGTCCACGGAAGCTGCGGCCTCCTGCAGACCCTGTGGCAGCACGACCTCATCGATGAGATCGCCATCCTGCAGTTCCCTACGGTCCTCGGCACTGGGCGCCGCCTATTCGGGCCGGGGACCCGCCCGCTCGGCATGCGTCTCCTCAAGTCGGAGAGCACCCCGTCCGGCATCGTCTGTTCGACCTATGCCCGCGATGGCGCCCTGCGCCTTGGCGCGATCGAGCCCCGCTCCTAGCCCGATCGCTGCAGCCCCCGCCAGAGCCGTCCGCTAGTCGTTGACGACGACGTTGACCTTGCTGCCCTTGGCGACCGCCGTGCCAGGGGCCGGATCCTGCCGCAGGACCGCGCCATCGGCCGCGTTGTCGTCCGAGGTCTTGCCGACATCGCCGAGCACCAAGCCCACCTGCTCCAGCGCGCGCCGCGCCGAACCCAGGCCACGCCCGCGTAGGCTGGGCACCTGGACCTGCTCGCCGCCTTTGGAGACCTGCAGGCTGACGCTCTCGCCGCGCCGTAGCTGACTGCCCGGTGGTGGCTCGGTGGCAATGATCGCCCCGACGGGGACCGTGACGTTGGGCACCTCGGTCACCGCTCCGGCTTTCAGGCCCAGATCCGCGATCGCCTTCTGCGCCGCCGCCAGCGGCTGCCCAACGACCGCCGGCACCGCCACCTTGGCCACTGGCAGCGCCAGCATCGCGTGTAACTCCCCGCCCTTCTTCAGGCGCGAGCCCTGCAGCGGTCGCTGCTCCATCACCGAGCCCACCGCGATCTTGTCGCTGTCCGACTCGCGCT
>DAORCZ010001473.1:0-1851 GCA_035345735.1 Pseudomonadota bacterium
CACAGCGCGCGGAACGCCCGCTCTCCCTCGCCACCCATCGCGTGCTCAACGCCCGAAGGGTAGCCGTTCACGGCAGGCAAAAAAGTTGACATCGGCAGCGAAGGGATCTTGATAGGGGAATCAGCCGCAAGGATTTCAAGAAGCTCATCCAAGAGCAGGCGCGCACGATCGCAGAACTGCGCCAGCGAGTCGCTACGCTGGAGGCGCTGGTGGATACGCAGCGTCGCGAGATCGCGGACCTCACGGCGCGGCTGAAGCAGGACTCGACCAACTCGTCGAAGCCGCCGTCGGCAGACCCGCCGACGACAAAGCCGGTCCCCAAGAGGAAACCCTCCGGGCGCCCCCGGGGCGGGCAGCCGGGTCACGACAAGCATGAGCGCCCGCTGGTGCCCCCAGAAGGACTCACCGCCGTGACGGTCGTCAAACCGGAGAACTGCCTGGCCTGCTGCCGCCCGCTGGCCGGCGAGGACCCCGCGCCCTATCGGCACCAGGTCTTCGACCTGCCCCGGGTCACTCCAACGGTGCATGAGTTCCAACTCCACACGCTGCGCTGTGCCTGCGGGCACTGCACCCGGGCGCTGCTCCCCGAGGGGGTGCCGGACGGCCAGTTCGGGCCCCGGCTGCAGGCGATGGTGGCGGTCGCCACGGGCGCCTACCGGATGTCCAAGCGGACCGTGCAAGAGATGCTCGCGGACTGGTTCGGGGTCGAACTGTCGCTGGGGGCCTTGGCGAACCTGGAACAGGCGACCAGCGCGGTGCTGCAAGACCCTGTCGCCCAAGTGCACAAGGCGATCCAGAAAGAGGCCGTCGGCCATGCGGACGAGACGGGCTGGTACCAGCGGGCCCAGCGGGCCTGGCTCTGGGTGTTCGCCACGGCGCAGTTGGCGGTCTTCCTCGTCGATAAGAGCCGCGGTGCCAAGGTGGCCAAGGCGCTCCTTGGCACCTTCTGCGGCGTGCTCATCTCGGACCGCTGGAGCGCCTACAACTGGGTCGGCCTCCACAGGCGCCAGCTGTGCTGGGCGCACCTGATCCGCCAGTTCGTCGGATTCCAGGACTACCGCGGCAACGCTCGTCGCTACGGTCGCCAGTTGGAGGCGCAGGCCAAGGAGATGTTCCACCTGTGGCACCGCGTTCGCGACGGGACCCTATCCCGTGCGGAGTTCCAGCGTCAGATGCAGCCCATCGAGCATGCTGTGGGCAACCTGCTGCGTGCATGCACCCGTCTGCGCGTCAAGAAAGTGGCCGGGCGTGCTCGCGAGATCCTGACGCTGGAGCCAGCGCTGTGGACCTTCGTCCGGCGGCAGGGCATCGAGCCGACGAACAATCACGCCGAGCGGCTTGTGCGCCATGGAGTCCTGTGGCGCCGCTGCAGCCACGGCACCGATAGTGAGGCCGGCAGCCGCTTCGTGGAGCGGATCCTGACCACCGTCTCGACTCTGCGTCTGCAACGGCGCAACGTCGTCGACTATCTCTCCGCTGCCTGCGAGGCCGCTCTCCTTCGTCAGCCCCTCCCTTCTTTGCTTCCACCACCCGCCCCCCCTCTCGCATTCTCCCTCGGAGCTTGAGTTCGGGCTCTTGCCTGTGGTGAACGGCTACGAAGCATGTTCCATCCCCGACGGCAGATGCTGCCTTTCAGGAGGCTCTTGGCAAAGGGTTGCAAGAGATTTCTCACCTGGTGCCTCCGGATCCGTTTTTCCATTTCAATCGAAATAATCAATTAAAAAGCCATCAAATTGTGGCATATGTGTTCAATGCGTATTGGCTATTTAAGCTGGGCGGCTTTGATGAATGGCAAAAAATTCACAAATGGCCAAAGGAGCACTGCGACGAGGTACTCAACCAGATGGCAAT
>DAORCZ010001474.1:0-1848 GCA_035345735.1 Pseudomonadota bacterium
GCCCAGCGATGACATGCATCTGGGGCCACGACTGGATGGGAAGGCCGTTCCCGTGCTGACGCCTGCGTACTGGCGCCGCGTTCCCGAGCGCTGGCTCAAGAACCAACGGCCCGTGGCGCCCCCTTCGGCCCCTTCCCCTTCTTCTTCGACCCCCACTCGACCGGCGACCTCGCCACGCAAGCGACGGACATCATGATCGACCGCCAGGCCCTGCTTTCTGATCTGAAGCCCCTTCTGAAGAAGCTGGAAGACGACCTGCGCGAGCGCGCCAAGGCGGACGTCGACGCCGATGCCCGCCTGCGAGCCGAGTGGCAAAAGGCACGCGACGCCAAGCGCACCGCGCAGGCCTTCGAGGTCTTTCGCGACGATCAGATCACGCAGATTGCCGTGGCCTGGATCCTGTCGACCGTGTTTGTGCGGTTTCTGGAAGACAACGGCCTGGTCGATGCACCGCTGCTCTCGGGACCGACCGAACCGATCAATCGACTTCAACTGGCCCGCGACCGGCACACGCTGTACTTCCAGAAGCAGCCGCGACACAGCGACGTCCACTATCTGCGCAGCGTGTTCACGGAAGTCGGCGCACTGCCGGGACTGCACGCACTGTTTGACGAACGCCACAACGCCCTGTGGCAGCTAGACCTAAGTCCCGACGGCGCGACCCTGCTGCTGGGCTTCTTTCAGAAGCCCGACGCCGCCGGCAAGCTGGCCCACGACTTCACCGACATGACCCTGGGCACGCGCTTCCTGGGCGACCTGTATCAAGACCTGTCCGAACGCGCTCGTAAACAGTACGCGCTGCTTCAGACGCCAGAGTTCGTCGAGGAGTTCATCCTAGATCGCACCCTAGAGCCCGCGATCGAAGAGTTCGGCCTGGACAAAGTACGCCTGATCGACCCGGCCTGCGGCTCCGGCCACTTTCTGCTGGGCGCGTTTCAGCGGCTGCTGCGCAAGTGGGAAAAACAGGAACCCGGAACCGCGGTCGAGATCCTGACCCAGCGCGCGCTGGATGCCGTGGCGGGCGTCGACCTGAACCCTTTCGCCGTCGCCATCGCTCGCTTCCGCCTGCTGTGCGCCGCACTGCAAGCCTGCGACATTCGACGCATGAAAGAAGCACGCGACTTCCAGATCAACCTGGCCGCAGGCGATTCCCTGCTGCACGGTCCCCGTTCCGTGGCCAGCGGCGCGCGGCAAGAAATGCTGCTGGGCGAAGACGAACTTCAGCACGTCTACCAGACCGAAGACGCCCCCGAGCTGCACCGCATCCTGGGCGCGCGCTATCACGCCGTCGTCGGAAATCCACCGTACATCACGCCCAAAGATCCCGCGCTCAACAAGGAATACCGAGAACGCTACGGCTCCTGCCACATGAAGTACTCGCTGGGCGTTCCGTTCACGGAGCGGTTCTTTGACCTAGCGATTCGCGGCGACGAACGTGGCGATGGTGCTGGCTATGTCGGGATGATCACCGCCAACTCCTTCATGAAACGGGAGTTCGGCAAGAAGCTGATCGAACATCCGGCGTACCTGCCGGGCTGGGATCTGACGCATGTGATCGATACCTCCGGCGCGTACATCCCAGGGCACGGCACCCCCACCGTGATTCTGTTCGCAAGAAATCGGAGTCCGGTTTCTGCGGAGGTTCGGATGGTGCTGGGAATTCGTGGCGAACCCGCGACCCCCGATGATCCTGCGAACGGACTGGTATGGTCCGCCATCGTTGAGCAAGTGAAGGCTCCAGGGACACCGAGCGATTTTGTCAGCGCGTCCGACGTGCCGCGTGAACGACTAGCTAAGCATCCATGGGCAATCGGTGGGGGTGGAGCGGCAGAGTTGAAGGAGCAACTC
>DAORCZ010001475.1:0-1847 GCA_035345735.1 Pseudomonadota bacterium
GACCTATTCCGGCGGCTGTCAGATCGCGACGCGCGGCTCTGGCGATGCATCGGCAAGAGGCGCCAGCGGATCGGGGCTGGTGATGTCGCTGGCCTTTCTGCTGGGCCTGTTCCTGCTCTTGCGGAGGGCATCCTTTCGTCGCGCTTCGGCCACGACACGCCGCACGATTCTCGCGCTCGCGGCTCTGCTCGGCGTAAGCCACGCACCGCAGGTCGCGCAGGCCGAGACGCTGGCCTTCAACGCCCAGACGCTGCGGCCGGCGATGGGGCCGGCGGGCGGTTTTGTCGTCGAAGGCACGCTGATGCCCAAGCGCCTCTGGCCGTTTGGCTCCGTCGTCTTGGAGTACGCCAACCAGCCGCTGCGCGCCACGCTGCCGAGCGGCGAGGCCTATGCCTATCCCGTCCCCGGCATGTTCACGGCGCACCTGATCCCCGGGGTCGGCCTGGCGCGCTTTGCGTCGGTGGCCATCGATATTCCGCTGGTCCTGTACCAGGGCTTTGATGTCCGCACACCGACCAGCGATGTGCCGTTTGTGCCGCCGCCTTCGGGCATCGGCGACCTGCGGCTGATTGGCAAGCTGCGCATCCTCGATAACGAAGCGGGCGGCTTCGGCCTGGCCTTCGTGCCGCAGATCGGCTTTCCCACTGGCAGCGACACCGCTTTTCGCGGCGACGGCACGCTGTCGATCGAGCCCCGCGTGGCGGCGGACTATCGGCTGCGCTCGGGGGCACTGGCCGGCAGCTTTGTCGCGCTGAACCTTTCGTACTACGCCCGCACCTACAACCGCGAGGTCGACTTCGGCCTGGTCCGCGTCACCGATCAGCTGCGCTGGGGTCTTGCGGTCGGCGTGGGCGTAGCGCGACGGGTGATGCTGCTCGGTGAGCTAAGCGGCGCGATCGGCACCGTCTATCTGCAGGGCGGCCCGCTGTATGCCCCGGTCGAGGGGCTGGTCGGGGGGCGCTATGAGCATCCGCGGGGGCTGTCCTTCAGTCTGGCGGCGGGCGGTGCGCTGCACTCCGCGGTCGGCACACCCAACTTTCGTCTGCTGGCGGGCGTCAGCTACGCGCTGCCGGTCCGCTCGCGCCCGGAAGGCCGCCTCCCCAAAGATCCCGAGCCGGTGGTAGACAGCGACGGTGATGGCGTGCCCGATGGCGCCGACACCTGCCCGCAGGATCGCGGCCCGAAAGAAAACGGCGGCTGTCCTGCCGCTCGCGCACCCACCGACAAGCCCGGCCCGGTGGCCGGCACCACCGATGTTGACAGCGACAAGGACGGCGTCGTCGATCGCCTCGACAAGTGCCCTGACAAGGCCGGTCCGGCGGCCAATGCTGGTTGCCCGCTGCCCGTCGCCGGTGGACCCGATCGCGATCGCGATGGCGTCGAGGACGGCGCCGATAAGTGCCCCGACCTCACCGGCCCGCCCGAGAACAACGGCTGCCCCGATCCCGACTCGGACGGCGACGGCGTCGTCAATCGCCTCGACAAGTGTCCGCGCAAGCCTGGCCCGAAAGATAACGAGGGCTGCCCGCTGCCGAGCGCTGCCAATGCGGCGGACAAGGTCATTCGCTTCCTGCCCGGCACCGGCAACCTCGATCCCGCCTCGCTGGCTGTCTTGGCGACCCTGGGTCGCGTGGTCCTGGGCGATCGCACCGTCAGCGCAGTCCTCATCGAGGTCTCTAGCGATGGCGATCCCAAGAAGGCGAAGCGCCTGATCGGCAAGCGCATCAAGGCGCTAACCAGGACGCTGCAGGCGATGGGCGTGTCGAAGAAGAAGCTCAAGATCAAGAGCGGTCCGGTGCCGGGCGACAACGAGATCCAAGAGATCACGCTGGTCCGCGGCCGTCGCC
>DAORCZ010001476.1:0-1847 GCA_035345735.1 Pseudomonadota bacterium
CGCGGTACTCGGCTCGTTGCTTGTCGTTCACGGCGGCAGCCTAGCAGGATTGGCGGACGCGGGTGCCGCTTACTTCGCGACGCGATACACCGTGTTGATGTCGGTGAAGTAGACATCCCCGCCCGCGACGCTGAGGTAGCCGGTGCTGTGCCCCGCGCCATCGACGGTCTCGGGCTCGCCACCGCTCTTGGCAACCTTGGCGAGCAGGTCCTGCGTCAGGCTGGCCTGGCGGAAGAAGTAGACGTGGGTGTCGGACAGGGCCAGCCGCGCGTTGGCGTTGACGACGGGGCCAATACTCTCGGGCAGACCGCCTGCTTTGCTGAGCCGGGCTAGGCTGTACTTGCCGCTGCCCGGGCTCTCCAGCAGGAAATAGACATGCGTGGCGTCCAGCGCCAGGCGGAGGGCGTTCTGCGTCGGCTTTCTCGCCCACAGACTCTGCGGGTTGCCGCCCGACTTGGGCAGCCGGAACAGGCCGCTATTGCTGCGGAAATAGACGTCGCTCTCGTCGAGCGCGAGGTTATCGAGGCCGAGATGACCGCTGCTGAGGACCTCGGCCGGGCCGCCCTGCCGCGCCACCCGCGACACGCTGCCGCCCGGTTCGTTGCGCGCGAAGGTCACGAAGTAAACATGCGTCTTGTCGACGGCTAGCTGCGTTGGCGCACTCACCTGGGCGAGCACCTGCGGCCGCCCGCCTGCAATCGGCAGGCTGAGGACGGCGTTGCCGGCCTCGCTGGTGAAGTAGATCCAGTCGCCCTGCACCACCAGATCTCCGGTTGGGGCAAGCTCCAGTGCGGCCAGGGTCTCCACGTTGCCGCCGGCCGCCGGGACACGATAGATGGCGTTCTTGGCCCGCGCGAAGCCACCGCCGCTGAAGTACAGAAAATCCCCCGCCAGCGCGACGCCCAGCGGGTGGTCGATGGGGGTCGCCAGGCGGGTCGCCCGCACCCAGCCTTCGGCCTTGTTGGGGGTCGGACGGGCACTCTCTTTGCCGCGCGAAATCATCAGGGCGCCGAGGCTGATTGCACCCGCTGCGACCCCCAGCAAGGCTTTTCGAATCGACATGGTGAGCCTGCCATCCTGTGGTTGTGCCTCGCACCTTGGAGCCCTGCCCGCAGCCCTGATCGCCACCGCCTGCCCCAGATACGTGCTTTTTAGAACATCACATTGTGCGCTCGCGACGCAACGGGGAGAGCGATAGGATCGAAAACCATATCTGTGGGGGTTCGTGTTGGGTGGGGGCGGTGATTTCGGGACGCGCAGCCCGCGGTCGCAGCGCAGCAAAGGCTAGAGGTTCACATGCCGACTGATTTTGAGAGCACGCCGTACGACGGCCATCATTCCTATACCGATCCTGGCAATGACTGGCGCTCGGGCGATGGGATCACCGATGGGCTCAAGCGCGTGGTCTCGTATGGCAACTGGGCCGGTCCCGGCAACCGCATGGTGACCGAAAACCAGGGCTACATCGACGAGCAGCGCGCCAGTAACCCCAGCTACGATCCGTACCTTGACTCGTCGCTGATGAACAACCCGCGCTACCAGGCCATCGACGGCATGGATGCGGCGGCGCAGCGTCACGACCACGGCTACTACCAGTCGCTGGGCGGTGAGAACATGTTCGGCTGGCAGGGCATGCGCAACGTGCGCGAAGCCGACCGCCAGCTAGTCGCCGACACCCAGGCCGAGATGGACGCCAACGGCGGCCAGTACTCGGACGGGGCTCGCCGTTACTCCGAGGGTCTGCGCGGCTTCTTCGGCGGGCGCGTCATGGGCATGGATGCCGCCGACTGGGCCGGAGGCAAGGCCAGCGAGGCCGGGCAGGGCATCTCGAACTTTGTGCAGGGCGC
>DAORCZ010001477.1:0-1845 GCA_035345735.1 Pseudomonadota bacterium
TTCTAGGAGGCCCAACGATGACGCTGTTTCACGCGACGCTGACCGCGCTGCTGGAGCCGTTCGCTGCCTTCTTCGATCCCAGCAAGCGGGTGTTTGTGCCGTTTCTCCTCGGCGCGCTGGCGATTGCGCTGTCGGCGGGAGCCCGATCAGGGGCGCGCACCGCTTGGTCGGCGCGGCTGTTTCCGCGCGCTATTTATCTGCATCCCTCGGCGGTGCTTGACTACAAGCTGCTGTTCGTCAAGGCGCTTTTGCGGACGCTGCTGTTCGCGCCGCGGTTTCTGTCCACGGTGTCGCTCACGGCCGCGGTCGCAGTGGGCCTGCGGGGATGGCTGGGCGATGCGCCGTCCTCGTCGCTGTCGGCCGTCGCGGTCGGCGTGCTGTACACGCTGGCTTGCTTCCTGTCCGACGACTGGAGTCGCTATGCGCTGCACCGCGCCATGCATCGCTTTCCGCCCCTGTGGGCGCTGCACAAGGTGCATCACTCGGCCGAGGTGCTGACCCCGCTTTCGCTGTACCGCACGCATCCGATCGAGAGCCTGCTCAACACGCTGCGCGGCACGCTGACCTTGGGCTTGGTGAGCGGCGTCTTCGTCTGGGGCTTTGGTGCCCGCGTGCAGGGCTGGCAGATCCTCGGCGTCGATGCCATCGGCTTTGTCTGGAGCCTGCTCGGTGCCAACCTGCGCCACTCGCACATCTGGCTGTCGTACGGGCGACGCTGGGAGCACCTCTTTCTGAGCCCGGCGCAGCATCAAGTGCATCACAGCGTCGCGGCCGCGCATCGGGATCGCAACTTCGGCACTGTGCTGTCGCTGTGGGACTGGCTGGGCGGATCGCTTTACGTCACCAGCCACCGCGAAGAGCTGCGCTTTGGCCTGACGGCTGATGAGCCGCGTCCGCGCGACACCATTGCGTCGTTGCTGCTGTCGCCGCTGCGCGAGTCGCTGCGGGCAGTGCAGATCACTGGGTTGGGACGTGGGCTGCGCCCGCTGCCCGTGCTGGCGCTCATGGCCCTGCCCCTCAGCTGCGAGCTGGGGACGCGCGTCGATCGCGCCCCGCTGTTGCGCGCGTTTGCCGACTGCAGCGTGGCCACCTATCGCGACTTCGCAGAAGCGGCCGAGCTGCTGGCGAGTGCGACGCTGGCCGCCGCCGATGCCCCCGGCGCCGCAACGCTGAGCATGGCGCGGAGTGCCTGGAACGCCGCCATCGATCGCTGGCAACAGGCCGAGCTCCTGCAGATCGGGCCCGCCGCCACCGCCCCCAGCCTGGGCGCTCAGGGACGACGGGCCGCGATCTACAGCTGGCCCGAGGTCAATCGCTGCCTGATCGAGCAGCAGCTGGTGAATCAGACGTACCAGGGCGAGCTCTTCACCGTCACGCCTGAAAACACGCGCGGCCTGGCAGCGCTGGAATACCTGCTGTTCTACGAGGGCAGCGACAATGCCTGCGAGCCGAGCGCGGCGATCAACAGCAGTGGGAGCTGGGCGGCGCTGCTGCCGGATGAGCTGCCCCGACGCAAGCTGGCCTACGCCAAGGCCGCGGCTCGCGACGTCGCCGAGCGGGCCCGCAGCCTGCTTGCGGCCTGGCAGAGCGAAGGGTTTGCCACACAGCTGGCCAGTGCCGGGCAAGGCAGCACGGTGTTTGCGACGCAAGGGGCCGGGCTCAGCGCGGCGGCCGATGCGCTGTTTTATCTCGATACGATGACCAAGGATCGCAAGCTGGCGATGCCGCTGGGCCTGCGTGACTGCGTGACGACCAGCTGCCCAGCCGCGACGGAATCGACCTGGGCACGGCGCGGCATCCCGCACCTGCGCAACAACCTGCTCGGCTTTCGGCGGCTGTTTCTGG
>DAORCZ010001478.1:0-1840 GCA_035345735.1 Pseudomonadota bacterium
GATCCCGGCCCGCGTATGTTCGGTCTGGCGGGTGCCGATTGGGGTGCGCAGATCGACCTGACCACGCCGATGAGGCAGTCTCGTACTCAGCAGCGCCGCATCCAGCGGCAAATCGACCGTCAGCGGCGAGCGAACAACCCCACGAACTACCTGCCCGACGGCCGGGTACGCCCAGGCCGAAAGCAGTGGGTCATTAGCCGTAATCAACGCGACAACGAGCGGCGGCTCAAAGAAGCCAAACGCAAAGAAGCGGCTCACCGGAAAAGTCTCCACGGCCAGCTTGCTACTACCCTGCTGCGGCTCGGCAACGACGTTCGTGTCGAGAGAAACAGCTACCGGTCGTTTCAGAAGAAGTATGGCAAAGCCGTCGGACAGGCGGCCCCAGCGACGCTTGTGGCGACGCTCTCGCGTAAGGCTGAAAGTGCCGGCGCGAGTGTGACCGTCATTCCTACGTCGCTCAGGCTCTCGCAAACCTGTCTGTGCGGTGCTCTGGCGCGCAAGCCCTTGTCCGAGCGCGTCCATCGCTGCGATTGCGGCATTACCGTGCAGCGGGATGTGTTCTCTGTCTTTCTTGCACGCTTTTGTTTGGCCGTGGAGGGGCCTTCTGGCCCGTCCTGGCGGCTCGATGCGGCTCAGGCAAAAACGGCCTGGGCGGGTGCGGAATCGCGCTTCCCGGCGGCATCGAGTCCGATCAGCGTCCAGGCATTTGCTGCCTGGGCGCGTGAGCAATCCGCGAGCGGCGCTTCCAATCGGGACGCCCACCTGCCGTTCATGGACGGCAGGTCGGAGCAGATCGCCGGGGCAGTGGGTACTATGGGGTGTGAGGGCCAGGATGGTGTAGTGCAAGATGTTCCTTGTGAGCATGGTGCGCGAGAGCCTGCGCAGAGCGCTCCGGGTTGCCTCCAGAACCCCACGGACTTATCCGTGGGGTAGATTCAGCTCCAACCGGGCTTCCGAGCCTTCGAGCAGATCTTCGATTTTTTGTAGCTCCAGCGCCAGCATAGCGGCGCTCACGTCGGCAGGCGCGAACACGCGCCTGCCGTTCGGCTCGGTCGTGATGGTGATCGGCAGCGCCCCCCGCCGGCCTTTCAGCCGCACGATCAGGCCGGTCCGGTCGCTACTCACCGTGACAGGCGTCCTGACGCCCTGTGTGGACCTGCTCAGATGACAGTGGCTTTGGCAGGGTACAGGGCATCAGCGGCGCCCCATCGTGATTGTGAACAAAGACCTTCATGTGGCTGTAAGCCCTCCTTGCGGAGTAAGATGCTCCTCGCGACTGTTCAGTGGGCTTGTCATGCTTCGGTCACCTTCGCCTTTCGGCTACCCTTAAACCGAAGCCACAGAGCTACAGACTGGAATAACATCCGTAGGTGTGTTGGCCCATCGAACTGCTCCCCGTGCGGGGCCGCTGGTAGTTCCATGAGTTTCATGTGATAAAACACAAGACTTTTAGGAACTATCCTGATCGTACCTGGTGAGGCGAGGATTGTCACCAGGTTCCGTGGATCAATATCGAAGCAATCCAGTAAAAACCGTTCGTGCGATGCGGATGGGCTGCATGCCCTCATGCGGGCTGCGTCATCCCCGTCGCCCATCCATAACCGACCAGCAGCAGCAGCGTCGTATGTACATGCGGCCAGTTTTGCGCCGGGATAGCCTCCAGGAAGCTCTGGACGGCGATGGCTTCGAGGTCGCCTTCGTCGTCGAGCCACGTCGCGTGGAAGCTGAGCGCCGCTGTAAGCTGCGCCGACCACTGCTCGCTCAAGAGATCCGGCGACGCGCCCTGTGCGCCAAGCAGGCCGGCGATCAGGAGCACGCGGCAGCGCGTCCCCAGGCCGGA
>DAORCZ010001479.1:0-1837 GCA_035345735.1 Pseudomonadota bacterium
TGTTGTTGTTGTGCTTGGCCGACGTCTTCCCGAGCTGCGGCAAGCGCCCCCGTCCACCGGCGACTGAGCAGGTGCGTGGGACCGTCGAGAGCCCCCGTCGCGTCGAGGTGCGGGTGTCAAATCAGGGCTTCGTGCCGAGCACCATCCCTGGGGCTCGGGGCGAGGCGCTCAAGCTCGTCATTTCCTACGACCCCTCGGCCGGAGAGTGCGGTCGCGAGGTTGTGCTGCCGTCGCAGAACGTGCGCGTGACGCTGAGCGAAAAGGCTCCGGTTGAGATCGCGCTGACCCTGCCCAAAGACAGCGGCACCGTGCAGTTCACCTGCGGCATGAACATGCTGCAGGGACGCATCGTCATCGAGTAACCGGCAGGTCGCGGAGACGCGGTTCGGTCCCAGAACGGGTGGGTGTTTTGGGCTCGGTTTCCCTCGGTCCAAAGCTTGACAGCGCGCGACTTTGCGAGTCTGCTCAAGTCCTATGTTGGCGAGGTCTCTATCGCTGAGGTGGCAGCGCCTAGCATCGCAAAGCCAGGGCGCTGCGATCATGGGGTTCCTGAGCCTGCTCTGCCTGTTCCCGCTGCGGGCGCTGGCGGAGCCGGTCCTAGTCGTCGGCTTTCAAGAGGAAGGTCGGCCCAGCCCGCGGGCTCGGCACGCGGTCATGCAGTTTCTGCAGCGCATGGGCGAAGAGGTCGTCACGGTCTCGCTGTCCTCGCAGGAGCAGGTCTGCAATCAGACCGATTGCCTGCTGCGCCTGGCAGATCGCTATCAGGCCAAGCGCTTGGTGGGCGGCGACATCACGCCGAACGACAAGAACTACCTGATCCAGGTGTGGATCTTCGATCGCGCCAGCCAGCAGCCGGCGATGACCGAGGCCCGCTGTAGCGAGTGCAGCGGCGAGCAGCTTTACGACACCGCGGCGCGCACTGCCGGCCAGCTTCTAGAAGGCGGGGGAGGGGCGCCAACCCCGGCCAGCCCGGCGATGGCGCCGCCGCCCGCTGCGAGCAGTCCGGAACAGCAGGCTGTGCAGCCGACCTGCCGCGGCCCGGCCTACAGCTTTGGCCGAGGGGTTGCCATCGGGGCGCTGGCGGCGCTGACCGGGGCCTCGCTTGCCACGGGCTTTACTTTTCTGGGCCTCAACGGCCGCACCTACTCGACACGCAGCGACGGAATGGGCGACATCACGCTCGACTTCACGCAGGCCTATCGCTGGTCGATTGGGCTGTCGGCGATCCCGGCAGCAGCGACGCTGGCGGCGGCGCTTCCCTGGCACGAGATCCTGGCTCCGCCGCGCCAAGCCCAGACCTTGCCCCGCTGTCAGGAGTCGCCGTCGCGGCGCTTCAGCTTTCGGCGCGGGCTAGCGGTTGGCAGCCTCGGAGCGCTGGCCGTTGCGGGCCTGGCGAGCAGCGTGGCTCTGACCGCGATGAACGGCAGCGTCTATGCCTACAACAATGACGGCTCGCCGGTGACCTACAACCTGCGGGCGCACTACAGCGCCGGGTATGCGCTCTCTGCCGTCATGGCCGCTGGGCTTGGCCTGAGCCTGGCGATTCCCTAGCCTCCCGTGGATGGGCCCGCTCCGCGGCTCCTTCGAATGCCGGCCGACCCTCGTCGGCCTCTGTCTTGTCTGACAAGGACTTCGCCTATGCCCCGCAAACTGCTTCTGCCCATCTCGCTCCTGTCCTGCGCTGTGCTGTCGACGGCAAGCTGCGAAAAAGGCGGCACCTTCGACCCCCTAGACAACGTGCCGTCGGGAGGGAGCGCAACCCCGAACCCAACCCCGACGGTCGACCTGCCGCGCTGCGACGACACCTCGCCCAAGCTGCCCTGCAAGATCGACCTGT
>DAORCZ010001480.1:0-1836 GCA_035345735.1 Pseudomonadota bacterium
GCGCCTCTTCCACAATCACGTGCGCGTTCGTTCCGCTGATCCCAAACGAGCTCACCCCCGCGCGGCGGCGACGCGTCCCTCGCGGCCAAGCCTCCGCCTGCTGCAGCACGCGCAGCCCGCTGTGCTCCCAATCAACATACGGGCTCAGTTCATGGGCGTGCAAGCTCTGCGGCAAACACTCGTTCTGCAGTGCCAGCACCACCTTGAGAATCCCCACCACTCCAGCCGCGGCCTGCGTATGGCCCAGGTTGGACTTGGCGGATCCCAGCAACAGGGGCCGCATGGCGGGCCGTTCGGTAGAAAACACCGCCGAAAGCGCATTGGCCTCGATCGGATCCCCCAGTCGGGTTCCAGTCCCATGCGCCTCCACTCCGTCGATGTCGGCCGGAGAGAGACCGCACTGCGTCAGCGCCGCACGGATCACGCGCTCCTGCGCTGGTGCGTTGGGCGCCGTCAGGCCCTGGCTGCGCCCATCTTGGTTCACGGCGGATCCGCGGACCAGGGCCAAGATCGGCAGTCCTTCTCGTTGCGCATCGGACAGTCGTTTAAGCAACAGGACCGCACACCCCTCCGCCCATCCGGCCCCATCTGCCTGTGCACTGAAGCTCTTGCAGCGGCCGTCCCGGGCCAGGCCACGTATCCGACTGAACTCCACAAACGCCGCAGGGGTGTTCATCACCGTGACGCCGCCAACAAACGCCCAGTCACATTCCCCCGTGCGCAACGATTGGCACCCAAGGTGCAGAGCCACCAAAGAGGAGGAGCATGCCGTGTCCACCGTGATCGCCGGCCCCTGCAGGTTCAACGTGTAGGCGATGCGACCCGACAGCACACTGCCATGGGAGCCGGTGGCCACGTACCCGTCCAGGGCCTGCAGAGCCGTCGCATCCCCCCCCCGTCCCCAGTAGTCCGAAGCCATGGCCCCAACAAAGATCCCGGTCCGCGATTGAGCCAGTTGCCCGGCGGGTACCCCGGCATCTTCTAGCGCCTGCCAGACCGTCTCCAGCATCAGCCGCTGTTGCGGATCCATCGATTGCGCCTCACGCGGCGCGATTCCGAAAAAAGCAGCGTCGAAGCGATCCAGGTTGTGGAGAAAGCCTCCCTGCCGGCAATAGCTCTTGCCACGCGCTTCGGGGTCTTCATCGTAGAGGGCTTCCACGTCCCACCGCTCCTGGGGAAAGCCTTCGATGACGTCTTTCGCCTCCGAAAGGACGGTCCAGAAGTCCGCGGGCGACCGGATTCCACCTGGCAGTCGGCAGCCCATGCCGATGATGGCAATGGGCTCGTTCGGCGCAGCAGAAGGAAGGCGGGCCGTCACCACCGGCCGGGTACTGCTCTGGGTCATGCACAGGGCCGCGAGATGGTCGGCGAGCTGTTCTGGGGTTGGAAAATCAAATACCAGGGTCGCTGCCAGAGATAGTCCGGTGGCCTTCGACAAGCGATTGCGGAGCTCGACCGCCATCAGGGAGTCCAGCCCCAAAGTCTTGAGAACCGCCGACTCTTGGACAGACTCTGGAGAAGAGAGTGCCAGAACACCCGCAACCTGTTGCCGTACCAGCCGCAGCAGCTCGGGGCGCAGTTGTTCGGGGGATAGTGAAGAGAGACGCGTCGTGAGTCCGGCAACGGCATGGCTCGTACGCTGACGCGGGGGCGGTACCGAGACTTGGGAACGCAGCAGCGGCGCTAGACTCTCTCTATTCTCAGACAGGAGTTTCCTGTCCAAGAACATCGGCACCAAATAGGACTCCGGACGCGCCAGCGCTGCATCCAGCAGCGCAAGTCCCTGCCCTCCGCTCAGCGCTCGGATTCCCTGTCGCCCCAGCCGCGCTAGCTCGG
>DAORCZ010001481.1:0-1830 GCA_035345735.1 Pseudomonadota bacterium
CAATGACGAGCTGCAGTCGACGCACTCCGAGCGCTCGACCCGCCATATCGAAATCGAGCTGCCCGAGGGTGTCAGTTACACCGCCGGGGATCACCTGGGCGTCTTCCCCGAAAATCCGCACGACGTCGTCGCTGCCATCGCCGCCCGCTGCGGGGTCCGCAGCACCGATGTCGTGGTGCTGCACGAGACCACGCCGCTCGCTACGGCGGGGGCATCGGCTGGCACTGGCTCAGCGGCGCTGCCGACCGGCGTGCCGATCACCGTGCACGATCTGCTGACCCATCACATCGATCTGCTGGGTCCGCTGTCGCGTCGTGAGCTGCGCGCCCTGGCCAGTCACTGCCCCTGTCCCCCCGAGGGGCGGGCGCTGCTCGATCTCGCGTCGGAAGCCGACTATCCGCGGCGCGTGCTGGCAGAGAAGCTCAGCCTGCCGACCCTGCTATCGCGCTTCCCTTCGATCAGCTGTCCGCTCTCGCTCCTGCTGTCGCTGCGGCCGCTGCTTAAGCCACGCTACTATTCGATCTCGTCTTCGCCGCGCCTGCTTCCGCGATCGCTGAGCATCACCGTCGGCGTGCACGAGATCAGCGGCGGCAGCGACGGCAACGAACGCCGCCCAGGCCTGTGCAGCAGCTATCTTGCGCACTGCCTCCCCGGCACCCAGGTGCGCATGCTGGTCAAGGACACGCGCTCGGCATTCCGCCTGCCCGAAGACCCGCGCCGCGATCTGATCCTCATCGGCCCCGGCACCGGCCTGGCCCCCCTGCGCGGCTTCCTGCAAGAGCGCGCCGCCCAGCGCCGAGACGGAATCGCCGTCGGAGAATCGCTGCTGTTCTTCGGCTGTCGGCGCAGCGATCACGACTTCCTGTACCGCACCGAGCTCGAGGGATTGCAAGCCGAAGGCGCGCTATCGCAGCTCTACGTCGCGTTCTCGCGCGAGCCAGGATCGCCGCGCACCTATGTCCAAGATCTGCTGCTGCGCCACGCCGACCGCCTGCTGCCCCTTTTGGCTCGCGGCGCCGCCATCTACGTCTGCGGCGACGGCCGCCACATGGCCCCCGCCGTCGAGGCCGCCTTCGTCAGCCTGCTGACCCAAGCCGGCCACAGTCCCGAAGCCGCGACCGCTCTACTCGAAACCTGGAAGCAGGAGGGGCGCTACCTGCAGGATGTCTGGGCGTCGTAAGAAGGCGTTTACATATTCATTCCCCCACCACGTTCGAAAGGCGAGGGCCGCCCGGGAACGCTGTCCCCTGACAGCAGCTGGCAAGACGTTCACCCCGGGGGCATCGTCCAGCATGCCGTCCCAAGCATCGCTCTCTTGCCAACCGACATGCGTGTGCCAGAGGGTCCGCTTCACCGGGGTTTCCACCGTCCGCGACCCAGCTTGTCGAGTTCTGCGTCAACTCCGGCAAGCCCAAGACAAGTCTTAGGACGACATCAACGACCACCCCGTCGCTGCCCGACGAAGCCCCACCCCGCGCCGTTTCCCGCTGATCCAGCGGCCTTTTTCGGCGCCCCGACGGAAAAAAAGTGTCCCGGAAAGTCAGCGGGGGCCCCAGCCGGGCAGCAAGGTCGCGTCCAGGGCGTTCGCAGCCCACTCTGCAAACGCCCCCCATCTTTAGCCAGGCAGCTCAGCCAGTTCAGCGGCCGTATCTAGATCCTGACCCGCCTGGTTCAGCTCATCGACCACCGTCTTCAGCTCTTCGCCAAGCTTGGCCGCGCCCACCGAGCGATGCCGCACCGCCGCCAGGCGCAGCCGATCCAGCGTCGCAACTTGATGGTGCAGGCGGGCAATCGCGCGCTGCCGGCCCTTTTCGATCTCGTCGAGGTAGG
>DAORCZ010001482.1:0-1826 GCA_035345735.1 Pseudomonadota bacterium
CTCGAAAGCGCGCTGGAAGTCGGTCCCGGCGGCGAGCAGCGTGTTCTGCGAACCGGCCGTGCCCGGGCGGTCGAGGACCACCTGCGAGTCGACCTGGGTCATCATCGTCTCGGTGCCCGACCAGTACAGGCGGGCATAGGCGACGCTGGCCCCGTCGGGAAGCTGCAGCATGGCGACGCTGTTCGCCTGCTCGCGGGTGACGCTGGCTCCGCTCTGAAGCTGCCCGCCGTCATCGACGCGGAAAAAGACGTCGATCGAGGGATCGCTGACGAAGGAAGGCAGCGTGCTGACCTGATCGAAGCAGCGGCTGCGATCGACCGAGCCCTGGACCGGATCTGGGCTCTCGGTGCGGCAGTCGAAGCCGACGGTGTTGCCGATGATCATCACGTCGCCGCGCAGGTCGGTCTGAAAGCGCAGGCCCTGTGCTGCTTGAGCCCAAGGGGAAAGCCCAAAGAGCAAGCACAGCGTGGCCAGAAGCGAGCGGCGAGACAGACGGGGGGACGGCATCAGAGCCCTCCTTCCAGGCGGACGGCTGGGAAAGCGGCGCGAGCTATAGGGGGGAGCAAGGCGAGAGGATAGATACGGGGGCACGCTCCCACTTTACCGCGCCGACAAGCGGCCGAGCAATCAAAATTTGCCCCGTTTCCGCAGCCTTGCAGAGCGGGCGCAGCCCGGCGATCCCGGTTGAAACCGCGGGCTTTTTGGGCAGGCGCAGGGAGCGTTTGGCGGGTCGGGCCGGGGGACGTTTGGCGGGTCAGGCCGGCGGCCCGGGGCCAGCTGGGCGGGGACGATTTGGCCGGACGATTTGGCCGGACGATTTGGCCGGACTAGTCGGGCAGCAGGTCGAGGATCTCTTTGGACTCGGGGAAGCGGCCGGTCTTGTGCTTGGAAAACAGCAGCTTGCCGTCGGCGATGACGTCGAACTGACCGCGCCCACCAATCTCTAAGACCGGCGCGACGCCGGTTTCCTGCTCAATATCGGCCGCGAGACTCGCAGCCCGGGGGCGGTAGTTTCACATCAGGCAGTACTTGATCACGACGCGCATGGGTCCCTCGCTTTCCTGTCGTTGCTTGGCAGACCGCAGTCACTTTAGCGCGCTTCTCTCGCGGGCGCGGCGGCGAATTGACAGCCTGGATCGCGGGATCGTATGCGTCTGCCGTGAAGGAAACCCTAACGACGATGCTCAGACGATCCTGCTTATACCCGCTGGTGTGGAGCCTGCCCCTGCTCGGGCTCTTAGGCTGTGGCAGCCCAGCCCGCCTAGCCGAAGAACCGGCCACCACTGCGACCGCAGCCCCGCTGGTCCACGACGGCCGCGCGCCTCGCAGCGAGACGGGCAAATCAGGTGACACTTTTAGTGTCACCTTCGCGGAAACCTTCGGTCCGGCCTGTACCGCCAGCCAGCTTGACTGCGACGGCAACCCCGAAAACGGCTGCGAGGCTGACACGCGCAGCGACCGCTACCACTGCGGCGCCTGCGGCCGCGTCTGTCCCCCCGGGGCGGGCTGCGTCGCGGGGGCCTGTGGCGCCGCCTGTCCACCGCTTTACGCCGACTGCGACGGCAACCCGGCAAACGGCTGCGAGAGCAAGAGCGGTCCCCTGGCCTACTACCGCATGAACGAAGGCGGCCTGGTCTCCGTCGCGGACTCGGCGGGTGTAAGCCCGCATTTGCTGCTCGATGACACCCAGGGCCCCCCCAGCTTTATCCCCGCTTCACCGCCGGGCACGACGCCGGGGGGCTACGCGCTGCACTGCCCTCTGGCCGGACGCATCTGCGCCCGCAGCGCCGGGTTCCTGCGCCTGCCGAGCGCGACCCAGCTGACGG
>DAORCZ010001483.1:0-1825 GCA_035345735.1 Pseudomonadota bacterium
CGCTATTTTTGGAGGGCTGCGCGCTCGTCGGGAAGCGGCCGTTGTCGCCGAGTCCGCTTTGTGCCGCGGACTTGCGGTCGCATGCAAAGCGGACTCGGCTACAGACGACATCGGACTGAGAAAAAGGAGCTTCGAGTTTGCAAAAAAGGAGTTCCTTTTTCTTCGCGGTTGTGGTCTTTAGCGGGCGTGAAATCTGGCTCGCGCATCGAGGCCCAGCTTGAGCAAATGAGCGACGTGTCGCAGCTGCGGCAGGTCGCGCAGCTGCTCGATGCCGAGAATCGGCGTCTGCACGAGCGCTTGGCGAAGCTGATTGAAGAGAACGCGGCGCTCAAGGGGAAGTCGGCGCCGCAGCAGCTGTCGTTGGAGCTGATGCGTCTGCAAGAGCAGCTGGCCGCGATGCAGAAGCGGATGTTTGGCGCGTCGTCAGAGCGGAGTCCGTCCGCCGAGCCCACGACGCCCGAGCCGAAGCCGCCGCAGCGCGGCCACGGTCCCAAAGAGCAGCCGGCGCTTCCGGTGATCGAAGAGCGGCACGAGCTTCCGCCGTCGGACCAGATCTGCGGTGTGTGCAACGGTCCGCTGGAAGCGATGGGCCAGCAGACCGAAGACTCCGAAGAGATCACCGTCGTCAAGCGGCAGTTTGTCTTGATGCTTCACAAGCGGCAGAAGTATCGCTGTCGCTGCAATGCGTCGGTGCAGACCGCGCCGGCTCCGCTGAAGCTGATTCCGGGCGGTCGCTATTCGCTGGCGTTTGCCGTCGAGGTCGCGATTGCGAAGTACGCCTATCACCTGCCGCTAGAGCGCCAGGTGCGGATGATGCGGCACGAGGGACTTTTGGTCGATTCGCAGACGCTGTGGGATCAGATCGAAGCGCTGGCCCGCGTGCTGCGACCGCTGTACGACGCCATCCGCGCGCACATCCTGCTGGCCGATGTGCTGCACGCCGATGAAACGCACTGGCTGCTGATGCAAAAAGGAGGCAGCAAGAAGTGGTACGTCTGGGCGCTGTCGACGGAGGACGCGGTCTACTACCACCTCAATGCGAGCCGCAGCAAGGACGTCGCGCGCCGCCTTCTCGACGGATATCGCGGCGTGGCGCTGACCGATGGCTATTCCGCGTATCAGGCGCTGCAAAGCTCCGGCTCGACGCTGCGCCTGGCGCACTGCATGGCCCATGTGCGCCGGAAATTCATCGAAGCGCTGCCCGCGTATCCGCAGAGCCAGCAGGCCATCGACCTCATCGGCCAGCTGTACGCCGTCGAGCGCGCGCTGCCGAGCCTGTCGGGACGCCAAGGCGAGGAGCGCGAGCAGGCGCTGAAGCTGCGTCGGGATACGAGGAAAAAGGAGTCTGCGCCCGTGATGAAGGAGTTTCACACGTGGCTTACGTCGCAGGACGCGCTTCCCAAGTCGCTGCTGCATGAAGCGCTGTCGTACGCGCTCAGCCTCTGGCCCGGCTTGAGCATCTTCCTCGACGATCCGCGCGTACCGCTCGACAACAACCTCTGCGAACGCGACCTGCGCGGTGTGGTCGTCGGAAGAAAAAATCACTACGGCAGCCGCTCCGACCGCGGCACCCAAGTCGCCGCTCAGCTCTACACCGTCGTCGAGACCGCCCTCAAACACGGCCACGACCCCCGCGACTTCCTGCTCCGCGCCACGACCCACGCACTGCTGAACCCCGGCCAGGCCCTACTACCCTGGAACTCCTAACCCGGGTCTGCCTGGGTACTCACTGGGGGGCGGGGCGAGGTCATACGGATCACATCCACAGGGGCATCGCGAACGTCATGCCCTACGTGACGCGCGACGCGTTCGCGTTCAGCAAAAA
>DAORCZ010001484.1:0-1823 GCA_035345735.1 Pseudomonadota bacterium
GGCATGACCGGGTGGCCGGGGAAGTGACCGACGAAAAACGGCTCGTTGATGGTCACATTCTTGAGGCCAACGCACTGCTCGCCGTCTGAAGAAAACTCAGTCAGACGATCGACCAGCAAGAAGGGGTAGCGATGGGGCAGGGCGCGAGCGATGGTGCGGATATCGAGCGGCAGCCGGGGCGAGCCGGCGGCCGGGGTGGCGGGCACTTCCGACATGCCGGCTACTTCTGGACCGGAGCCACGCCGGGGACGGGCGGCTTAGGAGCTGCGGGGGACGGAGCCGGAGTGGCCGGCTTCTGAGCAGGCGTGGCCGGCGCGGCGGCTCCGCCTTCGTTGGCCTTGCGGATGACTTCGTTGGTGATGTCCATCTCGCTCTGCTGCGGCCAGACCACCGCCGCCGAGTTCAGCACGAGGTTGAAGCGCTCGCGCGTGGCGATGAGGTTGATGGCGCGATACACCTTCTCTTGGATCGGCTGCGTCGCGCGCATCTGCTCCTGCTGGAAGTCCTGCTCGGTGCGCATCACCGACTCTTGGAACTGCATCGCCTTCTGCTCAAACTCTTGGCGCTTCTTCTGGAAGACTTCTGGGCGAAGCACCGACTCCTGCTTCTTGAGCTCTTCGCCCATCTTCTGGATCTCGTCGCGCTTGGCCTCAAGCTCTTTCTTCTTCTTATCGGCCTTGCCCTGGAGCTCGCCCAAGATGCGCTTGCCCTCGTTGGTATCGGCCACTGCGCGCTGCATATCGACGACAGCGACCTTCTGCTGCGCCTGGGCTGCCGCACCGTCGATCAGGCTGGTGAGGGTAAGGCCGCCAAAGAGGGCCATGGCGGGGACAATCAGGGTGCGGTTCCGCTGAGCGAGACGAGACATTGCAACAAGCTCCTGTGCGTTGGTATCGAGCGGGAAAGCCTTACTGATTCCCGGCGCACTTGTCAATTCTTCCTCGGGCTGCGGCCCGGCGAGACCCTGCGAGGATGGGCCGGGGCAGCCTGGCGCTTGCCGACCCAACCGAAAACCCCGGCGCATCGCCGATGAATTTGTCAGGCCCCTGCGGTCTATTGCCTGGGCCAGCGCGCGGACGACCACGCGCGACGGCTCGCGACCCACCTCCAGCAAGGAAGGATGCTCATGACTCAGACTGCAAGCCACACTGCAAACAAGCTGGCCGTTCACATGGATCCGGCTCACAGCCAGATTACGCCGTTTTTATGGTTCAATGATAAAGGCGAAGAGGCGATATCGTTTTATACTTCTATATTTCCTGATTCTCGTGTGCTGGGAATGCAGCGTTATGGCGAGGGAGCGCCGTTCCCCAAAGGAACGATGATGTCCGCTACATTTGTGCTCGCTGGGCGGTCGTTTATGGCTCTAAATGGCGGCCCGCTCTATTCCTTTACGCCGGCGATTTCGCTCCTTGTCCACTGTGAAACCCAAGACGAGGTCGACACGCTATGGGAACGGCTCACCTCAGACGGGGGCGAACCGGGCCGCTGCGGCTGGTTGAAGGATCGCTATGGGCTTTCGTGGCAGATTATCCCGACGGCCCTCTCGCGGCTGCTGGGGGATCCGGACTTTGGGCGGGTTGGGAGAGCGATGCAGGCGATGCTGAGCATGAACAAAATCGATATCGCCGCACTGCAGCGGGCGGCCGATGGGGGGGCGTCTTAGCTACCGGCGGGTCCGGCGCCGGCGGAGGCCCCCTAAGAGCACAGCCCAGAGGGCCAAGCCTAGTGGCGGGGCGGCGGGGGCTGGGGAAAACTGGCAGCCTTTGGCGACGGCACCTGGATCTTCGGGCGGCGGTGGGCTGGCGGCATCGACGGCCATG
>DAORCZ010001485.1:0-1816 GCA_035345735.1 Pseudomonadota bacterium
CGATGCCCTGGCTCCGGCCGCAGCCACGCCCGAGCAACCGTTTCGAATCGACCTCGATGGCCAGCTCTCGGCGCGGGGACGGGTCGTGCCTTCGGTGCTCGCCGAGCTGCTCGACGACGACTATCTGCGTCAAGCCCCCCCGAAATCGACCGGCCGCGAGCGCTATGGCCGAGCCTTCGCCGCCCGCTTGCAGGCCCGCCATCCCGAGGTCCCGCCAGCCGACCTTCTCGCCACGGCCGTGGCCTTTACTGCTCAAGCCATCGCCGACAGCCTACGCCCCTACGCCGTCAGCGAGGTCTTGGTCTCTGGCGGAGGCGCACACAACCGCACACTGATGCGCGCCCTTGCCGAGCGCATAGCGCCGATCCCGGTACAGCCGCTCTCGACCGTCGCCTCTGCCCTCGGCATCGACGAAGACAACAAGGAAGCGGTGGCCTTTGCGCTGCTGGCGGTGCAGGCCCTGCATGCCGCGCCAGGGAACCTCCCCAGCGTTACGGGTGCGCGCGGGCCCGCCATCCTAGGCAAAATCTGTATGCCACCGCAGCCTGTCTCCTAGCGCTTCCAGCCCCCGTCCGCGCCGACAATCCCGCTATGATGTTCTGAGCGGCCGTGCGCCCCTCCGTCGAGTCCGCAAGCCCGAGGCGCGCACGTCGATCCGGCATTGCTCATAGCGGTCATGGGTACAGCCTCTTCGAGTGAAATCGGCAGTGTCTTGGCCAACCGCTTCGTCCTCGTCGATGAAGCGGGCAGCGGTGGCATGGGCACGGTCTATCGCGCTCGCGACTTGCACACCGGCCAGCTGGTTGCCGTCAAGGTCCTGCGCCAAGTCCACGACACGGATCGCTTCATCGTCGAAGCCCAGACGCTTGCCGAGCTCCGCCATCCGGGCATTGTCAGCTACGTCGCGCATGGTCGCGTCTCGGCCCACGATCCGCGGCTCTTCCTGGCGATGGAGTGGCTGGATGGCTGCGACCTAGCGATGCTGCTGCGCGAGCGCGGACTGTCGCTGCACGAGAGCTTGGCCGTGCTGCATGGCGCTGCCGATGCGCTGGCGACAGCGCACCGACGCGGCATCGTGCACCGCGATATCAAGCCTTCGAACCTATTTTTGCGCGGCAGCGATATTGCGCGCGTCACGCTCCTCGACTTCGGTATCGCCCATCGCGGCGTCGATCGCACCGGGCTCACGCGAACCGGGCAGGTGCTGGGCACGCCGCAGTACATGTCGCCAGAACAGGCGCAGGGTCTGCGCCACATTGGCCCCGCCGCCGATGTCTTTTCGCTCGGCTGTGTGCTCTTCGAATGCTTAACCGGCGAGCCGCCGTTCTCAGGTGAGCAGTTCGCTGCCGTGCTGTCCAAGCTACTTTTCGGCAGTCGCCCGCGCCTCAGGCAGCTACGCAGCGACCTTCCCGAGGGCATCGCCCCACTGGAACAGCTGCTGCTGCAGATGCTGGCCCGCGCCCCAGAGGAACGACCGGCACACGCCGGCGTGGTCTTTGAGCAGTTGGCGGCGCTCTTCAACCTGCCCCCCTGCGAGCCACCGCCCCGACGACGCGTGGTTTCGACGGGGGCCTCTGATGATCAGCAGCTGCTCAGTGTCATCGTCTCTTCGCCGGGCGCCATCATCGAAGTCGATCAGCCGACCATGACCGACCAGGGCACGGCGACAGCAGCGGCTGTGGCTGCCGACACCGGCTACAGCGATGGTTCGCTACTGGCGCTCTTGGCATCGCTGACCGCCGAGGTGACGGTACAGCGCGACGGCGCACTCTTGGTCACGCTGCTGCATCCCCACCTGAGCAGCGCAACCGACCTA
>DAORCZ010001486.1:0-1816 GCA_035345735.1 Pseudomonadota bacterium
CCTGCGGCGTCAGATCGTTGGTCAGCATGAACAGCGCCAGGTCGCCGACCATCTTCGATGACGGCGTGACCTTGACGATGTCGCCGAGCAGCTGGTTGACCGTCTGGTACATCCGCTTGAGCTCGGGCAGGCGATCGCCGACTCCGACCGACTCGGCCTGCGGTCGCAGGTTGCTGTACTGGCCACCGGGGATCTCGTGGATGTAGACGTCGGCGGCGCTGGCCTTCATGCCCGACTCGAACGGCTGATAGACGGCGCGCACCGCTTCCCAGTAGTCGCTGTGCTCTAAGAGCTGCGGGAACGGCAGGCCGGTGGCGCGCGGATGATGGGCCAGCGCGGCGACCAGGCTCTCTAGATTCGGCTGCGAGGTCAGCCCCGACATCGCGCCGATCGTGACATCGACGACATCGACGCCGGCCTCGGCGGCAAACAGCAGCGTCGCGGCTTGGATGCCGGCGGTGTCGTGCGTGTGCAGGTGAATTGGCAGCCCGACTTCCTGGCGCAGCGCGCTCACCAAGCGACGGGCGGCAAAGGGCTGCAGCAGGCCGGCCATGTCTTTGATGGCCAGGATGTGCGCGCCCGCCCGCTCTAATTCTTTAGCAAGATGGATATAATATTGGAGCGGGTAGCGGTCGCGCTTGGGGTCATCGATGTTGCCGGTGTAGCAGATCGCGGCCTCGGCCAGCGCGCCACTTTCGCGCACCATCTGCAGCGCAGGCAGGAGGCCAGGCAGCCAGTTCAGCGAGTCAAAGACGCGGAAGACATCGATGCCCGAGGCCGTCGCCTGCTTGATGAAGGCGCGCACGACGTTGTCGGGATAGTTGCTGTAGCCGACGGCGTTGGCGCCGCGCAGCAGCATCTGAAACAGGATGTTGGGGATCTGCTTGCGCAGCGTGGCGAGTCGCCCCCAGGGATCTTCATGCAGGAAGCGCATCGCCACGTCGAAGGTCGCGCCCCCCCACAGCTCCAGCGAGAACAGGCCGGGCAGGTGACGAGCGATGGCCGGGGCCACCTTGAGCATGTCGTAGGTGCGCAGCCGCGTAGCCAGCAGTGACTGATGGGCATCGCGCAGCGTGGTGTCGGTTAAGAAGAGCGCCGGCTCGTTGCGCAGCCAGGTGCAGAACGCCTCGCTGCCGAGCTGCTTCCAGCGGTCGCGACTGCCGGGCGGAATCGGCGCATCGAGATCGTGACCGGGCACCACCGGCTTGCGCAGTCCGGTCGGGCGCTCGCCCTTGACCGTCGGGTTGCCGTTGATGCTTAGGTCGCCGATGTACTGCAGGATCCGCGTCGCGCGATCGTGGCTCTCTGTCAGCGCCAAGAGCTCGGGCGTGTCGGCGATAAAGCCGGTGGTCGCTGCACCCGAGACAAAGCGCGGGTGACGCACGACGTTGCGCAAGAACTTGATGTTGGTGCGCACGCCGCGCACGCGCCACTCTGCAAGCGCGCGATCGAGCTTGCGGCAAGCGTCATCCAGGGTCAGCGCATGGGCACAGACCTTGACCAGCAGCGAGTCGTAGTGCGGCGTGATGATCGCGCCTGAAAATGCCGTGCCGGCGTCGAGCCGAATGCCAAAGCCAGCCGCCGAGCGATAGTGCGTGATGCGTCCGTAGTCGGGGATGAAGCCGTTCCCCGGATCTTCGGTCGTGATGCGCGCCTGCACCGCGAAGCCGCGCACCGACACGGCCGCCTGATCGGCGATGCCGATCTCTTTGCTGGCGAGCGCGTGGCCTTCGGCGATGTGGATCTGACTCTTGACGATGTCGATCCCGGTTACGAGCTCGGTCACTGTGTGCTCGACCTGGATGCGCGGGTTCAT
>DAORCZ010001487.1:0-1815 GCA_035345735.1 Pseudomonadota bacterium
CCTCGCTATCGCGCCCGGGGGGTCCGCTGATCCTGGATACCGACCTGCGCAGCGTTGAATTCGCCAACGCCAAGCTGGCCAGCCGCGACTCGCAGGCGACGATAAAGACCGTGCTCGACGCCCTCGCCCTCGGCACCGAAGCGCATGAGCTTCGCCACGCACTCGACGATGAGGAAGAGTCGGGGGCCGCTGGTGAAGCTCAGAATGCGACGCCGCGTCCCGTCCCCCCGGGGCTGCTGGCGCTGACCGGCAACGACGAACGCTTCGCCGCCAAGGCCGAGCACGAGCTGCGCGCCTACCTCGGTGAATTGCACGACTCGCCCGCCCCGCCGTGCCTGACTCTAGTAGGCAGCGTGCGCCTGGTGCGCGGTCGTTACGTCCGCCCCACACCCCACTTCTTCGCCCACGCTTTTCTGCTCACCCGGCTCGGCGGCGACGAGACCCTGGCCGACCCCGTCGCCCTGATCCATCGCCTCTGCGCCGAGCCCGAGTCCGCCCTACGCGGCCGCGTCGCAGCGCTGTGGCGCGAGATCTACGGCAGCGATCTTGTCCCCGCCACCCGCACGCCCTAAGCGAAGGGCTGGGTTCTGTCGGTCGCGAGGCGACTCAAGGCGGAGCGTGTCCGCGACTAGCCGGCGCGGCGCAGCGTCAGGTTGATGCGCGCACCGTGTAGCAGCGGATGGCCAAGGGGTGTGCGAAGGAGCGGCGCGTCTTTGATCGGCAGGATGCCGTGAAAGCGCAGGCGCGACGGACCGCCGAAGACCAGGACATCGCCGTGGCGGAGCAGGTGGCGGCTCGTGGGATCGCGACGACTGAGGCCGCCAAGCTGAAAGGTCGCGTCGAGTCCGAGCGACACCGAGACAATGGGGGCCGCAAAGTCACGCTCGTCGCGATCCTGATGCAGGCTGAGCCGGTCGCCGGGCTGGTAGCGATTGATCAGACACGCGTCGGGGACAAAGCCAGGAAAGCCGGCGCGCTCGGCCGCCCCATCGGCCAGCTTGCGGATCGAGTCGGGCAGCGCGGGCCAGGGTCGACCGCTTAGCGGATCGCAGCTGGTGTAGCGATAGCCAGCGCGGTCGGAGTACCAGCCGAGCGGACCGCAGCTACTCATCGCCACCGACATGCGCTGCCCGCCCGGGGTGATGAGCTGACGGAGCGGCGCATCGGCCAGCACCGCGGTGAGATCAGCCAGCAGGGTCTCCGCGACGGGGCACGCATATCCGCGGAGTAGCACAGCGCCCTCTTCTAAGACTGCGTAGCTCATCGTCGGCCCCGGGCGATTCCGTCGCTGCCAACCCGCTACTTGCGGCGCAGCAGCAGCGCTTCGCCCATCAGGAAGAACAGGATGGCGAGCGCGATGTAGTGCCATAGCTCGATGCGGCGCTGCGGCGGGCCGGCGACCTCGGTACCGCCGGTCTTGGCGGGGGGCGGCCGCTCCAACGCCTGGATCAGCTCGGGCGGGGCGTGGTGCAGATCGGACTCGCTGGGATCGACGTTGACGACGAAAAACTCCGACGGGCGGGGATGCCAGGGGCCGTTCTCGCTGGCGGCGGCGACGCGATAGAAGCCGGCCTCGTGCGTGTCAGCAAACGTCAGCAGCTGGCGCCCGCCAAGCCGCTCGAACAGGCGCTTGTTGACCGAAGGCAGGGTGACTTCGACGCGGGCATCGCCGGCCTGCAGCCGCAGATCGCGCGGCTGACCGATGAGAGCGGGCGACTCGGACTCGCGCAGCGGGGCACGCGCCAGGTAGCGCACCACCTGCTGGAGCAGCGGCAGGTAAGCCGGCTGGATCGGCAGGTCGTTCCAGTCGCGATC
>DAORCZ010001488.1:0-1815 GCA_035345735.1 Pseudomonadota bacterium
TCCGCTGCATGAAGTCGCACGGCCCGGTCAACCTGCACGAGGCCATCGCCCAGTCCTGCAACGTCTACTTCTATCACCTCGCCGAAAAGGTCGGCCTAGAGCGAATGGCGCAGATGGCGGCAGCGTTCGGCTTCGGGCAGGGCCTAGACCTGGGCATGGGCGAGGCCAGCGGCTTTATGCCCACCCTCGACTACTACAAGAAAAATGGCGGCTTCCGCGGTGGCTACGCGCTGAACACGGCGCTTGGTCAGGGCGCGGTGCGGGCCAGCGTGCTGCAGCTTGCCCTGGCCTACGCCGCGCTCGGCAACGGCGGCAAGCTGTACCAGCCACTGCTCATCGAGCGCATCGAAAAACCGTCGGGCGAGATCGTCGAACAAAGCCAGCCCCGCCTGCGCGGCGTGCTGCCCGTCTCGTCCGATTCCTTGGAACGCATGCGCCGGGCCCTCGTCGATGTCCTCGCCGACAGCAAGGGCACCGCCGCCAGCGCCTACCACCCCAGCCTCGCCGTCTACGACATCGCCGGCAAGAGCGGCACCGCCCAGGTGCGCAAGAACCGCCGCGGCAGCGCCCCCGGCTGGGACACCGGCAACGACCACGCCTGGTTCGTCGGCTACGCCCCCTCGCACAAGGCCCGCATCGCCGTCGCCGTCCTCATCGAACACGGCGGCCTCGGCGGCCACGTCGCCGCCCCCACCGCCATCGACATCATCCGCGGCTACTTCGACGAGGTCTCGCCGGAAGACCGCCCCAAGCCCTTCGTCGCCACCTCCCCCAACCCCCCTGCCCCCTCCCAGAAATCAGCGCCCGTTCCCGTCTCGGCGAATCCGCAGTAGCTCCAGAGCTCAGAGACGGCCAAGAAGAAAAGCCGACGCCAAGGAAGGGGCCCAGGCTAGCGAGAGCGCGTAGCGTGCATAGGCTGGGCCCGATCGTAGGCCGCGAGATCGGAATCGAGGGACCAGATGCAAACTCGCCGCAGCGGATTGCGGGCACAGGTCTGCTCCCACTCTTTGATCAGCGACAGATCAGCCAAGCTGACACCCTCACGGGTCTTGTCTGCCGATTTGTTCCGCGACGCAGCATCGGGAAAGGCGCGCAGCCAAAGCAGGAAGGTCTCGCGATCAGGGAAATAGGTCGGGACATAGGGCGCCCGGCCGGCCAGCGCCTCGGCGACATCCTCGACCAAGCGGCTGGCGTAGGTGCGCCGCTGGTTGCCGTCGGGCAGGCGGGAGATGTGATTGCCACTCTCCCAGATGGTGGCCATCGGCAAGAGATAGCGATCCCCGGCATCCTTGCCGGTCGCAAAGGCATTGAGCACGGTCTCGCAGGCTTGGTTCTTGCCAGGGATGTCGAGGACATTCAGGTAGACCGACGTGTCGATCAGCCAGACGGTGCTCATGTCGAGCCTCCCGAACCGGCTCCCGCGCGCTTTCGCGCCAGCCAAGCCTGCGCCCGGGCCTGACGATCTTGCTCGCTGCCTCCTGCCTTGACCACCCTCTCTAAGAGTCCAGAGGTCGCAAGCTGCCCGAGCGATCCTTGGGCAATCAGCTCGGGATAGTCGACGAAATCCGACAGGCGGAGCAGGCGACTCGCGCCGTTCTGCGGGTCGCGATAGCAAAACACCACATCGGGAATGGCCGAGTCGGGCAAGGCGTCGAGGAGTGCCGGATTGTGCGTCGACAGCAGCACCCGCAGCTTTCGCCGTTCGGCGATGTCGCGAATCTGCGTGAGCAAGTGACGGGCTCGACTGGGGTGGACGCCGTTGTCGATCTCTTCGATAACGACCAGGCTGCTCTCATCGGCCGACAGCATCGCCGC
>DAORCZ010001489.1:0-1812 GCA_035345735.1 Pseudomonadota bacterium
GCGCGATCGCGCACCGCGACGAACACCGTGTCATCGCCGGCGATGGTGCCGACCACCTCGGGATAGGCCAGGCGATCGAGGGCACTGCCGACGCGGCTGGCTTCCCCCGGCGGGGTGTGCAGGACCACCAGGGCATCGCCGGCCACCGCCGAGTCGAGGATCGATTCGCCCAGCACCGCAAACAGGCTGTGGCTCTTGCCGGTGTCGCGGGTCGGGCTGCGGCGGACGTAGATGCCGCCTTCTTTGCTGAGCTTGAGCGTCGCAATGTCGCGACTCACCGACGACTGCGTCACTGGCCAGCCCTCTTCGGTGAGCGCGGCGCAGACCTCTTCCTGCGTGTGCAGCTTGTGCGTGGCGACCAGCTCCAGCAGGCGACGCAGGCGCAGCGCGCGACGGTTTTTCATGCCCGGCCTCGACGCGGGCGCACGGATTTTTGCGGGGCACACAGCGCCTGCAGCGCCGCGGCAAAGTCGGCCTGCTTTTTTTCACCGTGGCGGCGACAGCGATCCAGGCGCGCACGCAGCCGCGGCAGGCCCAGGTTGCCGAGCCCACCCGTCGATCGGCGGCGACGCATCAGTTCCGACGGAGTCACGGGAGGAAGCGCGAGGCTATCACGTTTGAGCTCGTCGGCTACCTGGCGATAGGCGCTGCGAAACGGCTGCCCGGTCTCGACGCGGCGGATGACCTCGTCGGTGACCAGCAGGCCACCGCTTACCGCCGCCTGACAGCGCGCCGCATCAACGACGAGCTGCGGCACAGCCAGGGCCAGGATGTCGAGCGTCTCGACCGTGCGCTGCACACCGCGGAACAGCGGCTCTTTCAGCAGCTGAAAGTCGCGGTGATAGCCAGAGGTCAGCTTGGCCGCGAGCGCCCGCACCTGCGCCAGATCCCCGTCGAGAGATGCCATGCGCGCCCGGCCTAGCTCGAACAGGTCGGGGTTCTTTTTGTGCGGCATCAGGCTCGATCCCTGGGCCAGCTCAGCCGGCAGGCGCAGGAAGCCGTATTCGTCCGCCGAGTACAGGCAGACATCGGAGCACAGGCGCTGGAGCTCGTGCCCAAGCTGCGTGCAGAAAAATAGCAGCGCGCTCTCTAGCTTGCCGCGGCTGTTCTGCACCGCCGTCACCGTCTGCACCAGCCCAGAAAAACCCAGCGCCGCCGCCGTCGTTTCGCGCGACAGTGGCAGCGGCACGCCATAGCCCGCGGCACTGCCCAGCGGCGATCGATCGATCTGCGCGAGCAGCGCCGGCGCGGTCTCTAGCGTGTCGATCAGGCCCTCGGCAAAGGCCGCGGCCCACAGGCCCAGCGACGACGGCATGGCGCCGCGCTGATGGGTGTAGCCGGGCCACAGCACGCTCCTATGCGTCGCCGCGAAGTCGATAAGCGCGCCGGCCAGCCCCACCGCAAGCTCGATCAGCGACAGCAGCGACGACTTCATGTACAGCCGCAGATCGCAGGCCACCTGATCATTGCGCGAGCGGCCGGTGTGCAGCCGTGCTCCCAGCTCGGGATCGCGGGCCGATAGCCACAGCTCGACGGCGGTGTGGCCGTCTTCGTGGGCCTCGGTGATCACAAGCTCGCCGTGCTCGATGGCGGATAGCGCAGCGCACAGGTGCCCGTGCAGCCCCGCGTGCTCGTCGGCGGTCAGCAGGCCGGCGTGGTGCAGCCCGGCGATGTGGCCCAGGCTGCCCAGGACATCGAAGCGCAGCAGGCGGCTGTCCCAGTGGCGATCGTCGCCGATGGTAAAGGCCAGCGCGCGAGCATTGGGCGGAGCCGAAGGCGACCAGAGAGTCGTGGGCGGGGGAGGGGCGCTCA
>DAORCZ010001490.1:0-1809 GCA_035345735.1 Pseudomonadota bacterium
AGGGCTTTGCGCAAGTGCAGGCGGGGGCGCTGGGGCTGCTACCGGCCTGCTTGGCAGGCACCATCGCGGTCCTCTCGGCGGATCTGTGTTCCGATGCGAGTGCGGCCGAGCAGCAGGTGATGCAAATGATTTGCAGCTGGCCGGACTGGCTGGCCTCGTCGGCGGGCGCGGATCACCCGGGTGAGCGACGGCTGCACTTTGTCCTCAAGCCGGCGCTGGGCACCAGCGGGCGCGGGCGCGTGCATGGTCAGATCTGCATCCAGCCCGACGGGACGCGGACGCTCGCGAGCCCGCTTTCGACCACTGCCTGGGCCGAGCTGAGTCAACGCGGCGGTGCGATCCTTGAGCCTTGGCTGAGCCGGCGGGGTGACTACTCGGTGCAGCTGGCCATTGCTCGTCCCGACGGAGGGCGCGCGACCCCGCGTGTGAGCTTGCTGGCGATGACGACGCAGGTGCTGACGCCAAGTGGCCAGATTCGCGGCAACCGCGGCCTGATCTTGGAAAACGGCGACATCACCCTTTTGGCCGATGACCCCGCGATGGCGGGCTCGCTGTCGTCGGCGCTGGCGCGGGCGGCGCTGCAGATCGCCGAGGCGGCGGCGGCTCGCGGCTATTACGGCATCGCGGGCATCGATGCCTTCTGCTTTGTCGGGCCGGAGGGGCGGCCCGTGCTGCGACCGATCGTCGAGCTGAATGCGCGCTTTACGACGGGGACGGTGGCAGTTGGGCTGTTGCGGCGGGCGCAGCAGGCGGGGTTGGTTCCGGCGGGGGCGGCGGCATGGGCGTTTCTGCTGAAAGCGCCGCGGGGTGGGCTGTCGGATCGCATCGGCTGCTTAAGTCCGTGCGAGCGGGGGCCGGCGTTGCTCTGGGCGGCGACGGCGGGCGAGTTGGATGGCGTCTGTGCTGAGTAAGAAGGTGTTTACAAATTGGGCTGCGAATGGCCTCGACGTGAATGGGCTGCACGGCTGGGGCCCCCGCGGACGCGGACTCATTTTTTCGCCGGGGCGTCGAAAAAATGAGATCCGCTGCGGCCCCAGCCTTTGGGCTTCTTTTTTGTTGGGGCGTTGAAGGGAGGAGATCGGTTGCGGCCCCGGCCTTACGGGGTGCTGGGCTGGGTGTCGTGGTAGAAGGCGGGGATGGGTTCGCGGGGCTTGGCGATTTTTGATTTCGACGGAACTCTTGCGGATAGTGCGGGCTGGTTCTTTGAGGTGGTGAACGAGGTGGCGGAGGAGCACGGTCTGCCGGCCTTGGAGCCTGCGGAGCGGCAAGCGCTGCGCGACCTATCCACCCGAGAGATCCTCCGTCGATATCGGGTGCCGTTGTGGAAACTGCCAGGGATAGGCCGGACGATGCGCAGGATCGCGGCCCGCGACATTGACCGCATCAAGCCGTTTCCTTGGGTGCCGGAGCTGCTCTTGCAGCTTGCCGGGCGCGACATCGCGATTGCCATCGTGAGCTCTAACGCCGAGGACACGATTCGGCGCGTGCTCGGCGCGGAAATCACGTCCTTCATTTCGCACTTTGGGACGGGAGCTTCCCTATTCGGCAAGGCCAGCAAGCTGAAGACCAGTCTGGTTGCTTGTGCGGCGTCCGCCGAGCGTACGGCATCGATTGGCGACGAGGTTCGCGATGTCGAGGCGGCGCAAGCGGCGGGCTTAGCCAGCCTCGCGGCGACCTGGGGCTACGCTTCGGCAAGGGCGCTGAAGTCGGCGCAACCGACGCAGCTGATTGATGATCCGATGCAGATCATCGATTGGTTTGATGGGCAGCGGTAGGACGACGAAGGTCGGCTTCTGAGCGCACTGGATC
>DAORCZ010001491.1:0-1807 GCA_035345735.1 Pseudomonadota bacterium
AGAGGTTCTTGTACTCGCTGCGGTCGCGCTCGCGCTCGGCGTAGAGCGCGGTCTTAAAGCGATACTCAGGGCCGAGCAGCGAAAGAGCCGTAGCGACGGTGAACAGCTTGACGTTGCTGGCCACATTGAACTGCACATTGTCGTTCTTGCCGTAAAGTAAGCGGCCGCTGTCGACGTCGAGCACCGCCACACCAACGCGGGCGCGGTCGCCGATCAGCTGGCCCACCAAAAGATCGATGCGATCGCTGAGCCAGCGCAGGCGCTGGGCCGGATCGGCGGGGGGGGCGGTCATGGGCGGGACGCTGACCGGGCCGGTCGGGGTCGGCGGACCTTCGCCTTCGCCCACTGCACCGCTGACAATCGCGGCGGCCGCGGCGCCAGCCCCGGTCGCGCCGGGAGCAGGCGCTGCGCCCGTCCCGGGAGTGGGAGCTGCTCCTGGGGTCGGTGGTGCACTCGTCACTGGGCTTGTCGTCGCTGCGGGGGCCGCTGCTCCGGTGGCGGCGCGCAGTGGCGGCATGGCGGGAGGCGGGCTAGTCGGCGTCGGACCTTGGGCCCACAGCGCGCGACTGGGTGGCGTCGTTGGCAATAAAACTGGCGCCTCGCTGCGGCTCAGATTAGCGTCAGCCCGGACTGCTTCTGGCAATGCCCCCAGCATGCCCACCACCACCAAGCCGCCGCCCAGGCCCACGAGCGCAGGCCAGCTCCTGCGTGGGGTCGCGCGCTGCCCAGCGCTGGCCGCGGGCTGAGGGGCCGGGGACACCGGCGGGGCAGCCACCAAGCGGGGCGCGACTCTGGCCAAAACACGAAGCATATCGGCAGCCTATCAGATTTCCCCGGCGGCCGATGCACCAGGTTGGGCGTCGGACCGCTCAGCTTGCGGCGTGGGCGCTGCGTGCTCCGCTCGTCGTGTTCTTGGCCCTGCTCTCGGCGGGCTGCACGCGACAGCGGGTTCCCGACGAAGAGCTGGTGGTGTTGATTGAGCAGCCGCCGCGCAATATCGACCCGCGCTACACCACGACCTCGATCGATTTCAAGCTGACCTACTTGGCCTACGCTCGCATGGTCGACGTCGAGAACGAGACCATGGAGCCGCGCTACGACCTGGCCGAGAGCGTCGAGCCGCTGCCCGGTCTGCCCGAACGCGGACAGCCGCTGCGCTATCAGATCACGCTGCGCGAGGCGCGCTTTTCCGACGGCAGCCCGGTGACCAGCGCCGATATCGTCTACACCATCGACAAGCTGGCCGATGAAAAGACCGGCAGCGCCGGTCTGCGTCGCCGCTTCGCGGAGTCGGGGCTGGTGCGACCCATCGAAGTCGTGAGCCCGCGGGTGCTGCGCATCGCTTTTGCGCACAGCCACGCCACCGCCATCACCGACCTCGACTTCGGCATCGTCAAGAGCGGTAGCTTCGAGAAGCCCAGCCTGTCCGGTCTGCCCATCGGTGCCGGGCCGTTCGTGCCCGTTAGCGAAGCCGGCGAGGTCACGCGCTTTATCCGCAACGCCTTCTATCATCGCGGCCCGCCGCCCATCGAGCGACTGACGGTGCGCGTGGTGCGCGATGCCAACTCGCGCCTGCTGTCGCTGGTCGGTGGCTCGGCGGATCTGACGCAGAACACCGTCTCGCCACTGCTCTTCGATGCCGTCGGCAAGTGGGGTAAGCGGCTGCAGCTGGCCAGTGCACCATCGGCCATCCTGTTTTATCTCGGCATGAACAACGAGGATGCGCGGCTGCGCGACCGACGCGTGCGACGGGCCATCGCCCACGCCATCGATCGCGAGCGCATCGTGCGCACCAAGCTGCACGGCA
>DAORCZ010001492.1:0-1805 GCA_035345735.1 Pseudomonadota bacterium
CCCAGCACGGTGTAGCCGGCCCGCGCCGACACGAACATGTGATCCAGGGCATCGGCCAGGCCCACAAAGTCGCGACGGTTGTCGCCCATCCAGGCAACCGGCGCGTGCTCTTTGCGAGCAAAGAAGCGTCCTGCGAACTGGTACGAGGCATCGTAGGCTCGCACCATCGTCACAAACTCCGGCCCGCGCTGCTTGACGCCATAGGACAGGAAGTCGCGATAGTAGGCCTCGGAGTATTCCTGCAGGGGCTTCTCGCCGGCGGCCGTGGTCAGCGGATCGGCGGCGATGTAGCTCTCGCCGAAGTCGAGCTTCCAGCCGTCGATGCCCAGGCCCAGCACGGTGTCCTGCTGCCTGTGCCAGTAGGCGCGCGCCGAAGGATTGAAGAAGTCGATCGCCGAGCCCTGACCCTTCCACCACACGAACGACTCGGCATCGTTCACGAAGTAGCCGCAGTCTTTCGCTGGCTGATAGTTTTCCGTCGGCCCCGCGTACTTGTCGCCCCCCGGTTCAAGATCGAAGGACGAGGTATTGGTGAGCGGCGTAATCCACAAAACGATGCGCACGCCGCGGGCATGCAGATCCGTCACCAGCTGGCCAAAGCCGGGATAGCGCGTGGGGCTGGGCTGAAAGCTGTTGTAGTTCGTCTCCCACGGGCTATCGAGCACCACCGTCCCGACGGGGATGTCGCGCTTTTTGAAGCCGTCGACGAAGTCATAGGTGTCCGCCGTGTCCGAGATGTCTTTTGAGATCCACGGCAGAAACGCCCAGCGCGGCGTGAAAAGGGGCGGTGTCGGCACGTCTGCTTCGCGCAGCTGACAGGGCCCATCGGGCAGCGGTCCCGCCTCCGGCGCAACACAGGAAGCCAGGGTAACCGCGACCCCTCCGACGAAGAAACCGCGATGTAGGGGCAGGGATGGAGGAGCGCAGCGAGCAGACGGGCGAGCGATCATGGCGCGCAGTATATCCAGGTCCGCCGCCCAGCTGGCGATGGGCTCAGCGCCGTGCTGACGACAAGCGAGCCGGGGCGCCGTGACCCGATCGCTCACGAGCTGTGCGGACGGCTTCGGCGAGCGTGCGCGAGTTTTCGGTATCGCCGGTCTGCAGCCCGGACTGGACCAGGATGCGAGCCAGGCTCGGGCTGATGCCACACAGCGACGGCTGGGCGCCCAGCAGACGCACCGCGGCGACGATGCGTAACAAGGCCTGCGTACCCGCGGCATCGAAGGCGGCGACGCCCGTCAGGTCAAGGACCAGGCAGCGGGCTCGGCGCTCGACCAGCGCCGGCAGGATCCGGGCGGCGATGCGATCGGCGCGATGGGCATCTAGCTGCCCGACGAGCGGCACGGCGACCACCCCCTCCGCGACTTCCAGGAGGGGAGCCGAGAGCTCCAGGATCTGCGCGTGCTGCTCGGCGATCTGGTCGAGCGCCGCCTGCAGCTCTTGGGCTAGCTGCGACTGCGTCTGGGCCTGCTTTTCGGCCCGCTGGCGCGCCGTCTGGTCGCTGTGCTGCACCAGCACGATGAGCTGAGCGCTGACCGCGTCGCGCACCCGACACAGATCGACGCGATGCAGCCGCTCGCCCTGCTGCGTGCGCACCTGCACCTCGGCGCTGACCTGCACTTCGTGCTCGCTGCGAGCCAAAAGCTCGACGGCCAGTGCGCGATCGACGAGCCAGTCGGGCCACAGCGCGTCGGCGGTGCCAAAGGTGGCGCTGGCGGCCGGGTTGCGCAGGAGGACCCGCCCATCGAATTGCACCCAGGCGATGCTGATCTGCGAGTGATTGAACGCCTCGGTCATGCGTAGCT
>DAORCZ010001493.1:0-1805 GCA_035345735.1 Pseudomonadota bacterium
ATGTTCGAGAGCAAGCTGCTTCCTCCCGGGGGAGCCGCCGCCGTGGTGCCGGCCGGTCCCCAGGCCGCGCCAGCCCCCGACGCCAAGCCCGACGCTAAACCGGACGCCAAACCGGACGCCAAGCCCGACGCCAAGCCCGCCGCGCCCAGGGCCGACAGCGAAGTGGGCGATAGCGAGGGCGAAGACAGCCAGCCCGCTGGTGGGGCCCGCATCATCACGCCGGTCAGTCCCCAAGCGGCTCCCTATCTGCAGGCGGTTCCGACGGTGATGGTGCGAACCCGGGTCCTGCCAGGCAGCGTGCCGGCGTTCAAGTCGACGGCAGGCACGGTGGCCACGCGGGCGGCGGCGGGACTCAATGACGTCGTGCTGCTGCCCGGGGAAGCCACGGCCAACATCACGGTCCGCGACGCGCCGGTCGCCTTCGTCGGCTACGGCATCGTCGCCCCCGAGTTCAAGTGGGACGACTACGCCGGTATCGACGTCAACGGCAAGGTTGTGGTCATCCTCGATGGTGAGCCGGGCAGCGACGCCAAGGCATTCGGGGGCAAGGCAGCGGTAGCACAGGGTCGCTGGCCGCAGAAGTTTACGACCGCGGCCCAAAAGGGGGCGGTCGGTGCGCTGATCGTCGTCCAGGGGGGCGATGCCAACGCCGCCGGCTCGCCGCTGTCGCTCCTGCGCGCCCGGCGCGGACCCAACACCGACTTCGTCTTCGACCAGGATCCCAGCCTGCCCGACACCCAGCCACTTAAGGTCCGCGGCTTCATCACCGCCGAGGTCGTGCGCCGCGTCTTTGAGTCGGCGCGCATGAACTTCGACGATCTCGCCAAGCAGGCCGATGTCCGCGGCTTCACCGGCGGCACGCTGAAGCTGTCGATGAGCACGCAGTTCACCTGCACCGTGCAAAAGACCAACGCCTACAACATCGTCGGCGTGCTGCCCGGCAGCGACCCGGCACGAGCCGGCGAGGCCATCGTCTACACCGCCCACTGGGACGGCTCCAGTCCGCTGGAGAGCGCCGCCAGCGTCGCCACCCTCTTAGGCATGGCGCGCAGCGCAGCCAGTCGCGGAGCCCTGCCGCGGACGCAGGTCTTCGCCGCCCTCAGCCCGCAGAGCGAGTACTTCCTGGGCGGCCGTTACCTGCTTGCACACCTGCCGCAGCCCGCCCAAAAGGTCATCGCGCACATCAATCTGGACGGCATCAACCCGCTCAGCAGCGACGAGACGGTGATCCAGATTGGCCGCGGTCGCTCGACCATCGACGCGCTACTCGACGCCGCCGCCAAAGAGCAGGAGCGCAAGGTGCTGGATGATCCGCAGCCCGAGCTAGGCCTGTTCTATCGCAGCGAATCGCTGCTGTTCGCCAAGGCGGGCATTCCGTCGGTGTTCTTGGGATTCCCCGACCTCAAGCGCTACCTGCAGGACGACTACCGCCGCAAAGAGCGCTTCGGCGCGACCTGGTCGTTCGTCGGTGCGGCGCAGGATGGCGAGCTCTTGCTGTCCGTGGGTCGTCGCCTGGCCGAAGCCAAGCCTGGGCCGGCTGGCCTGCCCAAGCCCAAGAAGCTCGACACCCTGTAGCCCGAACCGCGGCGGACCGTCCCCGCACTTTTTGTTCCCTACCGTCGACGCACAGCGCAAAAGGAGCTCGCGACCATGTTCTCACTGCGATCGAAAGCGGCGCCCCCAAGCCCGCTGGGGGGTGGCCTGATTGGGGCCGGATCTCCTCGCGACAGCTACGACATGCTGCCGTACATCAGCCGCTGCATCCCGCAGACCCAGCCCGATAACCTGGCGCTCGCCGCCATCCT
>DAORCZ010001494.1:0-1801 GCA_035345735.1 Pseudomonadota bacterium
GGCTTGGTGTACAGCTCAGGTTCCTTCGCTTCCTTGCGACTGCGCCGAACGCTCTCGTACTTCGCAACTGCGGCCTCGTGCTTGGCTTTGATCTCACCGAGTACCGAGCGCAGCTTCTGAAGTCGCAGAGCCTTCGCTGCGCTCCAGCCTTTCACCTGCAAGAGCTTCAGCGTCACGGCGCGCACGCGGTCGAACGCTTGTGCATACCGCTCGGCCTCGCGGCGTGCAGCAGCCAGCGGTGTCGCCTCGCGCAGATCCTCCGGTGCAACGAAGTCACCGCGCTTGACCCCCTTGGGCGGACGAGCCAGGCGCTTCCCCAGATCTCGTCCGGCACCCGCACTGGGAACAATCGTGGTGCCATCGCACGAGCACGTCGCCTTCGCTGTGTCCTGCGCGCTCTGCCCGGCTCGCCACTCGGCGACCCAGATGTCGCGCATCGCTCGCGCCAGTTTCTCGTCGAGGATCGCACCTGGATACAGGTTGCGCAGGTGCGCGATTAGGTCTGCAAAAAACTGCGCTGGTGGCAGCTTGTCCGCACGACTCTTCCACATCATCGTGCTCCCTTCCGTGTGCTGGCACCGATGCGAGCGCGAACTCCTTGCAGCCGTCTATGCAGGTAGTCGCCTGTCAGATCGAGCAGATCCGCACCCAGCTCGGCAACGACATCGATCGCCTGCTCGCGCAGGGCCGCGGTCTGGGTCTCGCGACGTTCCTTCTCCGTCACGGGCAGTGCAGTCCGGCAGCGCCCGCACATCGCGATCTTCGACTCGGGAATCCGCGGCACTTCGTTGTGCGCGCCACAGGCCGGACACAGCACCCAGCCCCTTCGGCGCAGATAGGTCTGAAGCTCGGCGTCATACGCTCGCCGCGCCGCTTCATCGCTGAGCGTCTGGTACGCCTCGCCGATCAGCAGAAAACGTGCAGCGTCGGGGTTTGCGGTGTGATCGGGGTGGCACTCGCGCGCCAGCTTGCGATACGCGCTCTTGATCTGATCCGGGGTCGCCGTCTGCGGAACCCACAGATCGCGGTAATGGAACTTCATCTACTTCCCCCTCCGTTCAGAACCGATGGCGGGGTTGAAAAGCAGAAAGGCCCCCATCGACTCCATCGTCGTACCGTCGGTCAGCAGGCGCTGCGCGGTCTCCGGGTCCATCTGCGAGGGCTCGACCACAACCGGCGCGACGGGCTTGACCTCGGCCACCCGCGGACGCGGAATCGGCGTGTCGGTCTCGTCGAGCAGGTTGCCGGCGAGCATGTTCACCAGGAGCCCCTGCACCTCATGGCGCAGGCCCCCGGCGGGAATCGGAAAGGTGGGCGGCGGCGACTCCGGCTTGGCGGATGACGGAGTCGCCGTCGCCTGCGGTGCATTGGCTGCCGCAGAGGCTTCGCCTCCCTGGCCAGGGGTGGTCGAAGTGTGCGGTGGTGCGGGCGGTTGCTCGGGCTTCGGCGGCGCGGGGGTCCGCTCCGTCGATACCGGAGCCTTGGGCGTAGGCAGTTGCGAACGTGCCGACGCCGCTTGTGGGGAGGCACTCATCCGCTGATTCGTGTCGCGGGCCAGGGGGCTCTGCGTGCTCTCGGCACCACGCGCGCGATACATGCAGCAGTGCTTGAAGCGACGACCGCTGCCGCATGGACAGCTCTGGCGACGCCTGGCCCAGCGTGCGGCCAAGGAGGACTGTCGGGATGGAGCATGCGGCGAAGAGTACGGGTCGCTGTGCGGACTGCCCTGCCGTTCACGCGCCTGCGAGCGTTCTCCTGCGACTTCCTGCTGAGCGGGCTGCGCATTCCGGCCCACGCTGGA
>DAORCZ010001495.1:0-1801 GCA_035345735.1 Pseudomonadota bacterium
CCCTCGCTCCAGCGTGTCAGGCGTGCTGCCGCGTTAGCGAGTCAGGATCCAGACAACGATCCAGGAGGAGCCGCCGATGAGAGCGAAGACGGCGGAGGTGAGGGCGGCGCGATCGATGCCCTCGCGGCGGATGAGGGGGATGCTCATCGACACGAGGTCGCCACCGTCCATGGCGGCGTTGAAGAGAAAAAGGAATGACGCGGTCTCGGGGTGTCGCAGGGCATAGAAGGCGAGCACTCCCAAGCCGATGTCACGTACGCCAAACAGCCGGGCCATCAGGCGGGCGGTGGGCGAGTCCTGCGCAGCGGGGAAGCCGAGGGCTCGGGAAGCGGGGCCGGCGGCGATAAAGGGGGCCAGGCCAAGGGCGATGCGCACAAAGCCCATGCCGGTGATGACGAGACGCAGGAGGTCGCTCATGGCGCCTACTTTTGCCCAAGGCTGGCGCCAAGGGGAAGGCGTTAGAGCACGGCCCCGGAAGAAGTGGCCGCTGCCCGCGCCCAGCGCCGACTAACCGGCGCGACGCGAGCCGGAGTAGGCGCCGCCGTCCTCGCGCTTCATCAAATCGGCGACGGTCTTGGGATACCAGCGTCCGCCGCGCGGAGCGGTGAAGCCCTGCGCGAGGAGCTTGTCGCAGATCTCGCGTAGGCTGTGTCCGGTTTCCTTCAAGTGCAGGGCCAGACCTTGCGCGGTGTTGGTGTTGTAGAGGATGGAGCCGCGCAGCAGATCTTGCGTCGAGCTGATGGTGTAACGCTGGGCGTTCTTGGGGCGGAGTGCTGCGCGGGTGAGGGCCTCAGCGATGGTGCGGAGGCGGGCGCCATCCTGACGCAGCGCAAGGGCGAGCTTGTAGGCCCGCTCGCGGTCGTAGGAAAAGGGGCTGCCAGCCGAGCGCGCCTTGTGGACTCCGTTTACGCGCAGGAGGGAGTAGACGACTTGCAGCGTCCACCGCTCGCAGTGACGCGGCTTCACTCCTTTTTCGTTGAGGAGGGAGGCGATCTCGGTGGGCTGCTTGCCTTCGACGTACCACGCGCAGATCTGCTTCAGCCACGGACCTTCGATGGGATCCTCGACGAGGATCTTCATCTTGGGCTGGCTGGGATGAGGCGCGGTGGTCTTGCCGAAGGGAACCTTGCCGTAGTGGCCGCCGCTCTCGTGAATGTGGGCGATGGCCGCGGCCACGCGCTTGCTGGTGTTCTCGCGCTCGATCTGTCCGATGACGGCGAGCAGGTGCATGAGCAGCGATGAGCCAACCTCGAACGTATTGATGCCATCGCGGATGCAGACGAGGTTCACGTTGAGCGGGCGCAGGATGTCTTCGTTGAGCTCGCAGAGGTTACGGATCGAGCGGGTCAGGCGATCGAGCTTGGTGACCACGATGCCGTTGATCTCGCCAGCGCGGACGCGCTGCAGCATGCGCTGGAAGGCAGGACGGTCGATGTCTTTGCCGCTGAAGCCGCCGTCGACGTAGACGTCCGCGATATCCCAGCCCCGCTCATGGCAGTAGCGTTCCAGCTCGGCGCGCTGGGCGTCCAAGCTCATTCCGTATTCGGCTTGTTTGTCGGTTGAAACGCGCACATAGAGTGCGACGCGGATCCTGCGCATTCCTAAAAATGTATCGCCTGCGATGCAGTAGGAGCTAGAGCGGATGGTGTGGGCAGAGTGTGCACCCTGCGTCCGGTCTCTGTGCGTGAATGGCCCTGTGGGGGAGAGGGGAACGGATTCTGTTTTTCTCCCGGCGGTCCGTCTATATGAAGCAAACACCCCCGTCGCAGATGTGGAAGTTATGTGGTAAATCGATATGACA
>DAORCZ010001496.1:0-1789 GCA_035345735.1 Pseudomonadota bacterium
GGCTGACCCAGCACGATATCGGCGGGCTGGTTGATGCGAGTCGGCAGGCTGCGCCAGATCAGGACGCGGTTGTACCCACCATCGGCGACGTAGATGCGCCCGCCAAACATCGCCACATCGCAGTTCCCGCCAAAGTCGGTCTGTGCCGTCCCGGCACCAAACTGATCGCGAAACGAGGGCTGCCCCAGCAGCAGATCCGCCGGCTGCTTCGAGCGAGTCGGCAGCGTGCTCCAGATCATCAAGCGGGTCAGAAAGCCAAAGCCATCCATGACCACCAGCGACTTCCCGTCCGAAGCCACCCGACTCGGCAGAAACAGGCCATCCGCAGTCGCATTGGTCGCTCCGCCATAGCCCGTCGACGTCGTCAGGTCCGACTGTCCCAGGACAAGCTGCGGCGGCTCATCCGCCGAAAGCGGCAGCCGGGGAAACAGCAGCACCCGGTTCGCGGTGCGATCCACCAGCGCCAGCCCATCCCCCACTCTCGCCATGCCCTGCGGCGAGATGTAGCTCGTGGCCGATGCGAAGAACGAGTTATTGACCACGTGCGTACCATCCGGCTGACCCAGCACCAGATCGGCCGGCTGACCGCTGGCTTGCGGCCAGCTATTCCACAGCAGCACGCGATGATTTTCGGTGTCCGTCACCGCGATGCGCGTGCCATCGGTGTAGACCGACGTGGGCCCAGACAGCGACGACAGCGAGACACCACCCGCGTTCGGCCCCGCCGTCGTGCCGTTGCTCTGTCCCAGGGCTCGGTTGGCCGGCCCGCCGCTCATGCCCGGCAGCGTGTCCCACAAGAGCACGCGATGGTTGCCGCCATCCACCACCGCCACGCGAGTGCCGCTGACAGCGATCGCCGCCGCGACGCCTAGCGGGTTCTGCAGCGTCGAAAACGTCGGCTGCCCACCGCGGTTCGGCTGGCTGTTCATAAAGTCGAGCTGCCCCAGCACCGTCTTCGCCATCGGGTTATTGGCGGTGAGGCTGGCCAGCGGCCCAAAGATCAGCACGCGGTTGTTTGCACTGTCGGGCAAGAACAGGTTTGTGCCGTCGCTCCCCGGACAGCCGCCCGGCGAGTTCAGGCTGCTGTTCGAGGGCGGTGGCGCCGCGCCGCTGGTGAAGTTCGACTGGCCAAACACCAGGCTCGGATCCGTGAAGGCGAAGTTTCCCGCGAATGACCACAGCAGGGCGCGGCTGAAGCCGCGATCCGCCACCACCAAGCGGTCGCCGACCAAAAGCGGACTGGGCAGACCGAAGTTGCGCGGTGCGGCCATGCTCGGCTGGATACCGATGTTGATCCCCTGCGCGATGCCAGGAAAGTTCTGCGTAAGCGGCAGGTTGAACTGCAGCAGGCGGTTGTTCTCGGGCGTGGCCACCGCCGACTTCGGCAGGTCCGTTCCGACCAGCAAGCGCGTCGCATCCCCGGTCAGGCAGCGCGGAGCCACAAAGCTGTTGTTCGTGGAGCCCCCTTCCAACAGGCTTAGCTGCTTCTGGCCGATCACCAGATCGGGCGGCTGATAGCTGCGGCTGGGCCAGGTCTTCCAGACCACGATGCGGTTGTTATCGCGGTCGGCAACAAACAGCATGCCGCCTTGCACCGTCACGCCAGCCGGTGCAGTCAGGCCGTGCGTATACCAGTTGCTGTTGCCATCGGGCTTGCCCATGACGAAGGCCGCCTCGACGTGTGGCGGCTCGCAGCGATCGCTGTCGCTGCAGACGATCGAGCGCTCAGGGACCAGACAACCACTTAAAGCCAAGGCCAGGCACAGCGGGGCGCGCATGCTTCCTCCTT
>DAORCZ010001497.1:0-1789 GCA_035345735.1 Pseudomonadota bacterium
CAGGCCAGCGATGCCGGTGCCGAGTCCGATGTAGCTCGGAATCAGGATGCGCAGGCCATCGATGAGGGCGCGCTGCAGGTACAGCTTGCGGGTGGGGTGGAAGGTCACGCTCTCGTCGAAGTTGCCGACCACCGGGCGACGCGGCAGAGCGAAGGCGGGCGAGCCCAGCCACTCGCTGCCGTCGCGCGTGCAGTCGCCATGCGCCGATGGCGTGACCGGTGGGATCGAGTTCACGCCGAGCAGGCAGCGATCGCCCAGGCCCGTGCCAGTCGGCAGGATGGCGCTGTTGCCGACAAAGCTGCGGCGGCCGATGCGGTTCTTGCCGACCTCGAAGCGACCGCGGAACAGCCGCTTGCCCCCGACGATCGAGCCATCGGCAAAGAAGCTCTCGCCGGCCACTTCAACCAGCTCCGGCGCGAAGTACCAGACCGAAGACAGCTCCGCCCGCGGACCAATCTTGGCGCCCAGCAGACGCAAGTACGGCGGCAGGTACAGCGTGGTGTAAAGCGGCAGCAGCACGGCCCGGCTAGAGCGCATGATGCCGTCGGACAGCCACTTGCGCAGGTAGGTCGGACTGTGCACCGGATAGATGCCCGGCTGCATGCGCGGCAGCACGATCTTTTTCAGCAGCGCGATGTAGCCGCAGGCCATCACCACGCCCAGCGGCCCCGCGGAGATCAGCCACAGCCCAATGCCCAGGGCCGGCGTATCGCGCAGCCACAGCCAGGCCGCCCACAGCGCAAAGGCAAACGGCAGAAACGGAATCAGCGAAAACAGCGCCAGGACTTCGACCAGGATCAGGTGCAGAAAGCCGTACAGCACCGGGCGCCGTCGCGTCTCGGGACCAATCGCATCGGCCGAGATGTGCACCGCGCCAGGCGTCGCCGGTGCGCCGCGCCAGGCCTCGCCGGCTGGGATCTGATGACCATCGGGCAGAAGCGACTGATCGTCGAGCCGCGCGTGATCGCCCAGCTGAGTGTGCAGACCCAGGCAGGCGTGGTTGCCGATAAAGCAGTAGCTACCGATGCGCACCGGTCCGATGTGGATCCGTCCGCCATCGACGCGATAGCCCAGGGCCTGGGTGTCCGCACCGATGCTGGTGTCATCGCCAATCGACAGCAGATCCCAGGCGCCAAAGAGCGCCGTGTCGAACGTGCAACCACGCCCGATCCGCGCGCCCAAGAGCCGCAGATATATCGGCAAAAGCGGCGTGCCGACCAGCGCCCCCGCCCCCGAAAGCGCCGTCAGTCGCCCGACGAGCCACAGGCGGAAGTGATAGAAGCCCCACAGCGGATAGCTGCCCGCCTTGTAGCGACCGATGATCAGCCACTTGGCGCAGATCGCCACGACCATGAACACCGGCCAGCTCAGCGCGCTTAAGCCCAGCATCACCGCGACGAGCGTGCCGGTGCTGACATCGCCAAACAGCCAGCCACGCGCTGCCAGAAAGAAAACCAGGAAAGGCAGCGAGACCACGCCATAGATGAGATACGTCGAGGCCAGCTGCAAGAACGCCGTCGTGGTGCGCACCCAGGGCGACTGCGCGGCGAACACCTGCTGACTGGTCTCGGCGCGGCTCAGGCCAAAGCTGCTCACGCTGCCGGGGCTCTGGCTGTCCGCTGCCTCGGCTTCGCTGGTCGGGCTCTCCTGAAGCTGCGGTGCAAGGTAGGCGGCCAGCTTGCGCACCGTCGGGTAGGCATAGGCATCGCGCACCGTCACGCCGCGGCGCAGGCGCCCGGCTAGCTCGGCGCGAAGCTGCGTCACCATCTGCGCCGCGATCAGCGAGTGC
>DAORCZ010001498.1:0-1787 GCA_035345735.1 Pseudomonadota bacterium
GTGCTGTTCGACTATGGCAGGCCGTACCCGCGGGACATCGGCGCCGGGGGCCTCTTACTCCTCGCACCGAAGCAGGAGCCCTTCTTCCTGGGCCGCGACACCCGCGGTGATGATGGCAGGCTGCTGCTAGAAGACCGCTCGGTGTCGAGACACCACGTCGAGGCGCAGGTCAGCAAGGAGGGCCACTCCCTGCGTCTGCGCACGCTGGACGCAAAGAACGCGACCTACGTGGATGGGGCAGCCGTCCAGGGCACTCACACCGCGACAAAAGGCGCGGTGCTGCGAATGGGGGGATCTCTGCTCCTTGTCACCAGCATTCAGAGCGGCCAGCCATGGGTCGGGGCGCGCGACATCCCCGGTCTGCGCGGAAGCTCTGCCGCGCTGAACAAGGTCCGCTGGAATGTCACGCAGCGAGCGGACGCTGCGACTCCCGTGGTGATCTGGGGGGAAAGCGGCGTCGGCAAGGAGCTGGTCGCTGAGGCGCTACACCACCAAAGCCAGCGCCGCGACAAGCCCTTCGTGAAGGTAAACTGCGCGACGCTGAGCCCGTCTCTGGCCGGGAGTGAGCTGTTTGGCCACGAGCGGGGCGCGTTCACTGGCGCCACCCGGACGACCAAAGGGCTGTTCGGCGAAGCGGCTGGCGGCACTCTGTTCCTTGACGAGATTCACTGGCTCGCCCCCGATGTGCAGGGACAGCTCTTGCGTGCCCTGGAAAGCGGCAAGGTCCGGGCAACCGGCGGCAGCCAAGAACAGGAGCACGGCGTTCGCGTCGTAGCCGCTTCCAACCGCGATCTGCGCGCGCTCTCGGACACGACCCATCCTCCGTTCTTGGCAGACTTGCGAGCACGCCTCGGCGACTGGTATCGCATCCATATTCCGCCGCTGCGAGAGCGCCGCGAAGACATCCTGCCCATCTTTGTCGAGCTGCTGACGAATGCCGCCGCGCTGCGGGGCCGACAGCGCCTGTTGGAGCTGCGCATCTCTTGGCGGCTGGCCGACACGCTGCTCCAGCGCGCTTGGCCGAACAATGTCCGCGACCTTCGGACGGTGGCCCAGGCACTGGTGGATCTGACGCCAGAAGATGCCAAGAGCCTGAGCCTAGAGCCCATCGAAGAGTTCTTGCCCCCACAGCCAGCAGCAGAGGCAGCAGCGGCGGCGATCGAGACGCCTTCGACCGAGCACATCCTCAAGACCCAAAGAAAGAAGAGCCAGCGCCTGACTGCCGAGGATGAAGTAGCGGTGAAGCAATCGCTGCTGCGGAATCGCGGCAGCGTCAAAGCGGTCGAAGTCGAGACCGGCGTCAACGAGCGGACCATCCGCCGGCTGGCCGAACGATGGCGCACCGGAACCGAGCGCGATGAGGATGACGGTGGCCGATAAACGATTCGTCGTCCTGGAAGAGATCGGCCACGGTGGGCACGGCAAGGTGTACCGGGCCAAGGATGAGCAGCTTGACCGCGTCGTTGCGATCAAGGTCTTCCATGACTCGCCCGTCGAAGCGGAGCGGCTGATGAAAGAGGCTCGGACGTTGTGCCGCCTGACACACCCGGGCATCGTCAATGTCTACGACGTCAGCAGGATTTCCATTTCTCAGGGGCAACAGACCACGATCACCCTCTCGGAAGACGCCCCTCAGGAGGAGACGCTGTCCTGGGCGATGATCATGGAGGATCTGGGCGACATCGACCCCATCCAGTGCGTCAGGGAGCACGGTGTCCATGCGGCGCTGCAAATCATCGCGGAGATCGCCGAGGCGCTGCAGGCCGCTCACGAAAGCGGGATCTTCC
>DAORCZ010001499.1:0-1780 GCA_035345735.1 Pseudomonadota bacterium
GAGTCGGTGGCCGAGGCGCAGCGACTGAGCCCCGAGATCTTCGACATCCTCGCGACAGCGCTGGCCGAGCCGGACAGCAGCCTGCGCGATTACCTGTCGAGCCGCGACAGTCGGACGCTAGCCGCGGCGCTGCGCCGGGCCCGCATCCTCACCGACAACAACGCCAAGCGCTATCTGACCGTCGATGCGTTTTCCGAGGACGGCAAGACCTTCGTCGAGCGGCTGCTGACGGCAGCCCTTGTGCCCGATGCGGCGCTGCTCGACCGGGCGGGCCCGCAGCTGGTCGGCACGCTCGCCCGCTCGGCGCCGTGGCTGCTCTCGGCGGCGGCGGCCGGCGCGGACTGGGATCTGCGCCCGGCGCTCGTCGCGGCAGTCCGCGATCTGCATGCGCTGCGTCGAGCGGGGGCGCCCTCGGTCGATTTCTATCTGCGGCAGTCGGCCATCGAGCCCCCGGCGGTTCTGTCGGTGACGCACGGGCCGGCCCTGCTGCAGCTCCTCCACGACACCGCCGGCAAGCCGCTGGCCTTGGCTCGCTTTGCCCGTCGCTATGCCGAGCTGGCGGCGGCCCATCCCTCGGCCCAGGGCGGGCTCTTTGCCGCCGAGAAGCTGAGCCCGGCGCAAGCCCTAGAACAAGCCCTCTCGACCCTCCAGAAAGGCTGAGTCATGAAGAAAGCACGCAAGACCCCCAAGCAGTACGCCCGCGAGTCCAAGGCCCGCATGGCAGCGACGAGCGCACCGAGCCCCAAGGCCACGGCGGCGCTCACCAAGGGCAACGAGGCGGCGCTGAAGCAGGCCGAAAAAGACAAGGCCAAGGCGCAGGGCGAGAGCCGCGCCTGGCAGGCCCGCGCCGAGGCCCTCGGCAATCGCCTGCTCTCGACCACCAAGGTCAGCAACCGCGCGACGACCGACGTCTTGGCCTCGGGCGGGGCGCACGTCGTCCACGAGGGCATGAACTGGATTTTCCGCCTCATCGCCGAGTGGTCGCGCGAGAGCGGCGGCGAGGAGGGCTGGTGGTATTCCAATGTCGCCTTTACCCAGAGCCTGCCCGGCCTGCTGGGGACGGCGCTTTATGTGACGGATTCTCTGCTGCAAAAGAATGAGGAAGACAAGGCCGCGACCGGAAAAGATGGGGCCGAGCCCTATGTCCCAAGTGAGCTGCGCTTGGGATTCAATAAATGGGCGCTTCTATTAAGCAATCTGGGCCTGAGTAACTTTATTCGGGCGATGCGATACAAGTATTGGGAAAACATTGATGAACAGCGCATTAAGTCCGAGACGATCGACACGCAGAAAGGCCAGATCGACGCCAGCCGAGCGCGTGAAAAAGAGCTGACCGAGCTTCTGACCAAGGCCCGCGAGGAGATCTTGGCCAAGGCCGAGGAGCTGAAGCAGCTTCGCGCCCGCACGCAAGGAGGGCGCTGATCATGTCGCTTGCGGGGGATCTTGCGCTGGGCATGGCGGCAAGTCGCGCGAGCCTAGCCCCGGCGCTGGCCGCGCTGCTGACGCCCGAGCGCGCGTGGCCGCTGGCCGTGCTCTTGGCGGCCTGGGGCGGTACGAAGCGCGGCCTCGAATCGGGGCTGCCGTTTACCGTTCAGCCGGGCCTGGTGTTTTCCGCCTTCGACTACATGGAGGCGCAGCTCTTGCCGATGGTGCGCGAGGCCGCAGCGCCAAGCACGCTGCCGTCGCGCGTCCGCATGGCGGGGCTCGGGGCCCAGTTTGCAAACCTTGCCCAGCAGATCGGCGTCCCGACCCTGAACTCGCTGGTGTCGAGCGGCGCCTT
>DAORCZ010001500.1:0-1774 GCA_035345735.1 Pseudomonadota bacterium
CCAGCGGCAGGTATAGGCGGTCACGCCCGGCATCTTCGGCGATGTCGCGCAGGATGTTGGTCAGCTGCAGCGCGCGGCCCAGGTGAATGGCGTAGTCGCGCGAGCGCGGATCGGTGCAGCCGAACAGCTCGATGCACAGCAGACCGACCGACGAGGCGACGTGATAGCAGTAGTCGTAGACCTCGTCCCAGGTGGCGTAGCGGCGCTTGTGCAGATCGCGCTCGCAGCCGATCAGCACGGCCAGCGCATCCTCGTAGCGCAGCCCAAATTGACGCTGCGCCCGCTGCAGCTCGCGAGCCACCGGGTGCAGATCGAACGCCGGGGCGGGACCGCTTCCCTGGTCAAAGACCTGCGGCAGCACGTCGCGCCAGGCGCGCAGGTTTTCGGCTTTGACGCCGACCGGGTCATCGCCATCGACGATGTCATCGATCAGGCGGCAGTAGGCATAGACCGCATCGAGCGCGGCACGGCGCTCCGCCGACAAGAAGAAGAAGGCGTAGCGAAAGTTGGTCCCACTGCGCTGCGCGATCTCAGAGGAGGCGGGCACGTTCCCCATTGTATCGTTCATAGAGTTGCTCGTGGCGAAAGCTAGGGTGGTTGTGGTTAAGGTTGGGACGGCGAGGCCAAGTGCTGCCGCCCTGCGACTAGACGGATCGGCTGGGAGCCCCACGCAAGAGCCGCGGCACACGATGCGAAAGAGCGCGTGCGGCAACGCGAGCTGACTCGGTCTTACTGAGGCTGGGCCGGGTCCGCAGAAGGTCCTCGCCGAGCGCGTCGATCTTGTCGAGCAGCGCCAGCCCACTGTGGAAGGTCAGCGACAGCTCGATGCCGAGATCGTTGTCAATGCGTGCGAGCAGCGGGCGGCCCCGCTCATAGTACGAGCGGGCGCGCGCCGTCTGAAAACGGACGAGATCGCGGAACGCCTGGGCAAGCTCGGGCTTGGCTTCTGCCCCGGCCTGGCGCAGCGCCAGCAGCGCATCGCAGTGTGCGGACGAGGCGACTTCAAAGTGCGCCAGATCTTCCGCCGGCAGATACATCCGGCCGCGGTCCAGATCGAGGCTGAGATCCTGCAAGAAGCGGGTTAGCTGCAGCGCCACCGCGAGGTCTTGCGCGTAGCGCAGGCGCAGTGCATCGCTGTGGCCGAACAGGCGCAGCACCAGCTGCCCGAGCGGCTCGGCGCGATGCCGACAATAGACTCGCAGCGCATCGAAGGTCGCGAAGCGAGCGGGCGACAGTTCCATGCGGAAGGCGGTCAGCAGATCCGTAAACGGCGCGATCGGTAGGTCGAAGCGCTCGATGGTCTCGCGCAGTGCAACAAAGATCGGATGACTGGCCTCGCCATGGAACGTGCGAAATAGCTCGTGTTCCCACTGCTCAAGTGCGAAATGACGCTGTCCGGCGTAGGTCGGCTCATCGGCGAAGTCATCGGCGGCGCGCTCGAACGCGTAGATCGAAAGCAGGTGCGGCTGCACCTCACGCGGCAGGCGTCGCTGAGCCAGCGGCAGCTCGAAGCTGTCGGAGCGGGCTCGCAGCAGGCGCTCGCAGTAGGCCTGGGCCTCGCGCAGGGGGTAGTGGCGGCGCTCGGCATTGAGGACGGGCAGGGGCATGCGCTCGATATCGCCATCTGTCGTCGGAGAGGGGCGGGTTCGCTCGCTGGCAAGCGGGGCCTGCGGCACCCCGCGGGGACGGGCTGGGCTGAGCTTTGACAGGGCGAACAGGACCGGCACGGCCACCGCCGGCGAGTCTTTGCCAGCGACGGAACGAGTGAATTGGG
>DAORCZ010001501.1:0-1772 GCA_035345735.1 Pseudomonadota bacterium
TTTGGAGGCCGCCCTGCCGACGGATGGCGGCTCGGGAGACCGCGGTGAGGTGTCGCTGCGCTGGGTCGATATCTGGCCGCAGCTCTTGACCGGTATCGCGGCCCAGAATCCCGAGCAGCACCCCAGCCTGACCGGCTCGCCCGCCCGACCTGTCCTCGGTGGACAGGCCAAGCCCTTGGATCTGGGCTTGGCGCTCCGGCAGACCCCGGCGGGGTTTCAGCTCGACGCTGGGCGGCTGCTGGGGCTGGAGCCGGGGGCACTCCTTGGCGTGTACGGCCCCAGCCCGGCGCGTTTTTTCGAGCTCAACTCGCCGGCCGATCAGGCGGTTCGCATCGCCACCCTGCGCGTCGAGCAGGCCGACCTGCTGACCGCCGAGGCGCAGCCGCTGGGCCCACCGCTGCCGAGCCTGCCCCGCGGGGCCCGAGCCCGGCTGCTTGGTCGGGCGCTGTCGCTTTATCTCGACGAGACGGCGGCGGCGGTGCTGTCGCCTGAGCGCCTGCGGCAGCGGGCCAGCGCAGCCGGCCTGCAGCTTACGCTGGCGGCCAGCCCCGACGCGGCCGAGCTTCAGTTAGTCACTGGCGGCCCGGGTCGCCTGCTCTTGGGTGACGCCTGGAATCCACCCACGACGAGCGGCGGGCATGGACCCATCGCCGAACTTGCCGTGCCGGCCGGTCCGACGGAGGGCCGCGATGTTTCGCGCGAGATGGCGAGCGATACCTCGATCTCGGCGCTGATCGCCGCTGGGCTGCACTATGCCCAGTTCGCCGTCCCGCAGCGCCTGGCTGCCCTGTGTGCCACCCCGGCGGGCAACCGCCAGATCTTGCCGGCAGCTGGGCTGGAGATTGATCTCATCGACTGTGGCGGGCTGTCCGAGGCCGACTTGCAGGGCCTGACGAGCGGTCTGTTCCCGCGCCAGGCGATGCCGCGCGCCGCGAGCGGGCACTACGCCCTGCGCGCCCGTCCGGGGGACGGCACGATGCTGGCGCAGCCGCCGACTCGCTTTGCGCTGTGGCTGAAGAATCGCGCCAAGGTCCTGTTGTTTGCGTCGGTCTTTCTGTGCAACCGCGAAGGCCAGCTCGAAGAGCTGATCCTCGACGAGCAGATCCCGCCGGGCGCCGCCGGCAAGCTGATCTGGTCGCCGGAGGGCCTGGGCGAGCCGCTAGAGCTCAGCCTGGCCTCTGGGCTGCGGGTCGGCGTCGAGCGGTTGGCCGTCTTGGCCTGCACCATCCCCGGCACGCACGGGCTTGAGACCCTGCGACAAAGTCAGACGCTGCAAGAGGTCATCGCCGCCTCGCTGTCGGCCGCCGAGAGCGATCGCATCATCGCCGCCCCCGCCCCGCGCCTGCCCAAGCCGTATGCCGCCTGGCTCCTGCAACAGCGAATCCTCGAACTCTCGGTCACGGAGCAGTCGTCGAGGGCGATGCGCTGAGCTACCGCCCCCCGCGCTCCCCCGACGGTCCCGACGCCAGCACTTTCGCCGTACTCGTCGCGCCAGGTCGCCGGATCACGTGGCCAACCCGGTGTTGCGTTAGGACGGCTGCCCCGGGGGTTGCGCTGATCTGCCGATCGCCAGACGACGGTGCTGCCAAGCCCGCGCGAGCACCGCGACCGTGAGCGATACGGCGAGCAGCCCCGCCATGATCGGCCATGCGGCTGGCTGAATCTTCCCGGACGCATCGAACATCTTCGCGCCGAGGTAGCTCACAAAAAAGAGTGGCGGGACATAGCCGATGAGCGAGCCCCAAAAGTGGGTCCAGAAACCCACTTTCGAG
>DAORCZ010001502.1:0-1771 GCA_035345735.1 Pseudomonadota bacterium
TCAAGGTGAAGCACATCCGCGAGTTCTTGCAGGAAGGCAACAAAGCGAAGCTGGTCATCCAGTTCCGCGGTCGCGAGATTGTCCACCCCGAGGTAGGGCAGCAAGTGCTCAAGCGCGTGGTCGAGGCTCTCGTGGATGTCGCGCAGGTCGAGCAGGCGCCGATGATGGAAGGGCGAAGGATGCTGATGATCATCGGTCCCAAGTCGGGTCAGGCCAAGCGGCCGATGACGCCAATGCCCGCTGCCGCCCCCGGCCCGCAAGTAATCGTCAAGCCACCGACGGGCAATGCTCCCGCCGCCCCCACTGCCCCAGCCGCCGCCCCGGCTACGATGGCGGCAGCTCCCCAGGGCGGAGCAGACGTCGAGTAACCGACGGTCCTGCCCAGGTAGCGCCTCCCCCCGGATTCAGGCTCCCGATGCAGCGCGTCTCTTGGGATCGCTACTTTATGGATATCGCGCGGGTCGTCTCGTCCCGCTCGACCTGCAGCCGCAAGCATGTCGGCGCAGTCATCGTCCGCGACCGCACCATTCTGTCGACGGGCTATAACGGCTCGCTGCGCGGATTGCCGCACTGTGACGATATCGGCCACATGATGGAAGGTGGCCACTGTGTCGCCACCATCCATGCCGAGCAGAACGCCATCATCCACGCGGCGAAAAATGGTGTCGCGATCAATGGCGGCACCGTCTACGTGACTGCATCACCGTGCTGGTCTTGCTTCAAGTCGATCGCGAACTCGGGCCTCTGTCGGATCGTCTATGGCGAGTTCTATCGGGACGAGCGTATCTTTGAATTCGCGCAACGCCTGTCGATCGAGCTGGAGCACCTCCCAGTTGCCGCTCTTGCTGAGCCTGCCCCGATCCCCATCGAGTGAGCCAGCGCATATCGTGAGCGCGCCGAGGGCCTGTCCCGTCCCGTTTGCAACCGCAACAGCCCTTGGCAGACGATGTCGCGGCGGCAGTGTGAAGGTAGGCAGCGAGGAATAAAAGCGCCCCCCGCTTCGATTTCTCCTTGACCCACGTCGCGACACCCGGATACGGTGAGAGTTGCCTTACCGGATGTTCTTTGATTCCTAGCTTGGATCGAGTGGCTTAGCCTGAACACGAGCGACGGGAATAGAGCAGGACCCCAGTCGCTCACAGCCTGAATAGTGGCCTCGAGAGAGGTCTTGGCGAGGCCCCAGCGTTGCGGCGCTGGGACATCTAGTAGCAGTAGGAGGCTAGAGGATCGTGAAACCGCACAGCAGACTAACCGCTCTGGTGATGGGAGCATCGCTCTTCACCAGTCTGTCGGTGGCAAGTGCTGAGCCCTCCCATTCGACCCAAGCGAGTGCGAGCAAAGCCAGCAAGTCCCCAAAGAAGCACACCCCGCGTCAGGTCTTCAATGGGTGGGCCGTCCCTGAGTCGAAGCTCCGCGTTCAGCCGGTCAAGCGACCGTCAGGCAAGATTGAGATTTCTTCGCTCAACGAGCCAGGCGCGCATGTATCGGTGAACATCTATAACCCCGACGGTAGCTACAACGAAGAAGCCCTCGATCAGCTGAACCACTTGTGGCGCTGCCGGCGCACCGAGACGGAGAAGTCGATCGACCCGCACATCTTCGAAGTGCTCTCGCACGTCTACGATCGCTTTAAGAAGCCGATCTCGCTCGTCTCGGGGTTCCGCAACCAGCGCCGTACCACCAGCTATCACTACGTGGGCAGCGCCGCGGACTTCACCATCCAGGGTCTCGCCGACGGCGTGCTTAAGAACTTCGTCGAGAGCCTCGACAC
>DAORCZ010001503.1:0-1767 GCA_035345735.1 Pseudomonadota bacterium
CCGCGCTGTTTGTGCAGGGTTGGGCGCTGGCTCAGCTCTGGCTGTTCTGGCTGGCCCCACTCGCCGGCGGAGCGCTCGCCGGCTTCTTCTATCTGTGGCTGCTGCCATCGTCGACCGACAATCCCGACGTGCGCGGTCGCGCTGAGTAAGTGTCCGCTTCGGAGTGCCCGGCGTCCTAGGCGCGGGAACACATGCTGAATCCGCCCCGGGTGTTGTCGGTGCGGATCGCCTGGGCCACGCTGGCCAGGACCTCACGCCCACACCTTGTCCGCCTATGCTGCCGAGGCAGCGGTGGTTCTGTTGCCGACGCCTAGTGGCCGCTCGGCGGAGCGACTTTGGCCTGCGCTTCGAGGGCCTTGATCGCGTCGCTGAGCGCGCTGTCTTTACGCAGGCAGGACCAGCAGTCGCCCAAGCTGAACAGGCCGCAGCCATCGGTCTGGGTCAGGCTGCGCAGCTGAGTCAGGGCCCGCGCTCCGCCTTCGCGCTGAGCCCGTGGTAGCAAGGCGCGCTTGGCTTCGCAGGACTTGGCCGAACGCAGATCGAGCGCGATCCGCGTCGCCACGGTTGCTTTCGCCAAGACGGCGGGCTTGGCCAGGCTCTGGTGCAGGCGGGTCTTCCAGCGGGCCGGTGTGGGCTTGCTCGTCAGGTCGTACAAGAGATCCACGCCCAGCTCGCCGAGCTCGTTCTCAAGCAAGTTGACCGCGGCCTGCATGGCGTCGGGGCTGGCCGATAGCGCGGCGACGATGATGCGGATCAGCTCCAGGTCGTTGCCGACATTGGGATCGAGCTGGGCGAGCCGCGCGAGCTCAGACATGGCGTCGCTGTACTGTCGCTGGCTGTTGTGGCTCAGCACCAGGGCGCGACGAATCCGCGGATCCTCAGGATAGCGACTGGCCAGCGTCTCCAGCGGAAGGACGCCCCCGGCGTTTGCCGCATCAAAGGCGCTCTGCGGCGCCAGGCGATCGGGTGGGGGCGGTGAAGACAAGGTCGGCTTGCTCGCCGGCAGAGGTAGCTCGCTTGGCGGCGCGCTTTCGGGCCACAGCGCCACCGCCAAGCCAAAGAGCGCAGCCAGCCCGAGCAGCGCGACACTCAGCGGCAGGCGCGGCAGGGGCCGCGGCAGCCTGCGCTCCCAAAGCAGCGCGCGCAGGGGCGAGACACGTTGCGTGGCAGGCTGGCTCGTCGAGGCACCCGCCGGCAGGGTGGCGGCCAGCTGCTGCGAGGAGCTCAAGCCCGACAGCGAGGAGGACGAGGGCTGAAGGCCGGGCCAGGCGATCCCATGCGCTACCGCCAGCTGGTCGATGGCGGCGATCAGCTCCTGCGGCGTCTGCAGCCGATCCGCCGGCTGCTTTTGCAGCAAGCGCTGAACCAGTGCCTCGACATCGGCGGGCACGTGGGCACCCGGGGCGCGCTGTCGCATCGCCGGGGGCGGCGTGGCGAGGTGCTGCTGAATCAGGGCCAGCGGCGTGTCTCCGTCGAAGGGGCGCCGCCCGGTAAGGAGCTCGTAGAGCACAACGCCCACGGCATAAAGATCCGTGCGGATATCGGTTCCAGCCGAGACTGCCTGCTCGGGCGACATGTACTCCGGCGTGCCGAAGATCTCGCCAACCTGCGTAATCTTCGGCGCCGTCGGCGCGTACGCTTCCTCGGCAAGATCGGCGGCCAGGGCCCGCGAGACCAGCGCCAACCCGAAGTCCAGCACCTTGACGAAGTCGCCGTGCCCGTCGCGGCGCACCAGCATGATGTTTTCCGGCTTGAGATCCCGATGCA
>DAORCZ010001504.1:0-1765 GCA_035345735.1 Pseudomonadota bacterium
GTTCCCGTGTGCAAAGGGATCATTGGGCTGCGTCTTGATGACCGCCTCGTACTGCGTCACCGCCTTGTCGCACTTCTTCTGTCGCCGGAAGACGTTGCCGAGCGTAAGTTGCGCGGCCGCGTAGTTTGGACGGATGCGTAGAGCCTCTTCCAGAGAAGCCTGCGCTTCGTCGAGTTTGCCTTGCTGCATCAGCTCTAGGCCCTTGCGGTACTGCGCATCCGCCTCATCAGCGAAGGCCACCACCGGGGACGTCAGAGCGAGCCCTAACAGTGCGGAACATAGATACTTACGGAGCATGAATCGAGGGTAGCACGTTTGCATAGCGCGGCCTCACAAAGAACTTTGACCAACCTGTTCTCTTAGACTGGGCGGGGCGCCGTTTATTGCAACGGACCGTGTTTCCGTCGCTGCATTAATGTTGGACGAGGAATAGTTGCAGGTAGGTAGGGGGGAGGGGCGCTCGGCTATTTTAGGTCGCCCGTGGGGGTTAAGAGACGGATTTGTTCGCGTGGCTGCGGCGCTCGGCTCGGGATGGCATGCCATTTTCGGGGACGTCCCGTGAAAAGCCGGCCCGCACGGCGCTCTGCCACAGCGCCGGACGGTAGACATCCCCGGCGAGCATCGACGTGATGACGCTGCATGTCGTCGGGTGAGCTGCCGAGTGAACGAGCAACTTGCGCAGGCTCTCGCCGTAGAACTCGTGGACCAGGCGCTTGAAAAGATCGGCTCCCTGCAGTGCGTGCTGCTGGTACGCGGCAAAGCGAGCTGCCGAGAGATCGCCAGCACTGAGCGCGGCGTCGATGGCCTGGGCTGCGAAGCGTCCGCCGTAGACAGCCATCAGCACGCCAGTTGAAAACAAGGGGTCGATAAAGCCAGCAGCATCCCCAACGAGTAAGAAGCGATCGCCATAGAACTGGCGGCAGCGATAGGACCAGTTGCCGGTTGTGCCGATCGGACGCACCCGCTTGGCTCCCTGAAGTAGCGCCTGCATGGCAGGAGTGGCGGCGAGGGCTGCGGTGAACATTTCATCGGCGGAGGCGCCGCGATGGGCCATCGAGAAGTGTTTCTGCAGCACCACACCGACCGAAGTGATCTCTCCCTTGAATGGGATGAACCACCACCAGCCGCCGTCGAACAGGACGACGGTGATATTGCCTTCGTCACGACCAGTCTGGCGGCAGCAGTTTGTGAAGTGGGTGAAACAGGCGGCGTTAGTGGTCACCAGCTCATCCGAGACCTTGAGGCCGAAGCGCGTGCCGAGCAGGGTGTCGCGACCTGTGGCATCGACGAACATCTGTGCTCGCACGGTGTAGGCCGAGCCATCCGCGGCGCGGACGTCGACAACCGCCGCATCGCTCTGGACACTGACGTCACGGACTTCGTGCTGATAGCGAACGTCAGCTCCCAGTTCCCGCGAGCGCTCGAGCAGCAGGTGATCGAACTCGTCTCGTGGAACTTCGTACGCGTAGGGATAGTCCGGGCGGATGGCTTCCGAGAAGTAGTAGGTGAACTGCTCGCCGGACTCGTTGTGGATGAAGCGCGCCGCCGGCTTGACGATAAAGCGTCGCTGCATCTCCTCTTTGAGCCCAAGCTCGTCCCAGATCTCGCCAGCACACGGCAGCAGCGACTCGCCGATGTGAAAGCGTGGGAACTGCTCGCGCTCCAACACCAAGACACTGCGACCATGACGGCGCAGGAAGCTGGCCGTCGTTGAACCGGCTGGCCCGCCTCCGGCAACGACTACATCGACGTCATGTGAAGATCC
>DAORCZ010001505.1:0-1764 GCA_035345735.1 Pseudomonadota bacterium
GCCCGACCTGATCCACCGTCGCTCTCGCGGGCGCTTCTTCGGGCGCAAGCGGCTGGCCGATCGCCTGCCGCTGGAGTGGATCTCGCTGGCCATGCTCATCGTGCTGGCCGCGGCCTACGCCCTGCTCAAGCTGCTGTTTACCGACTAGCCCCCGACGGGCAGCTACTCACGCCAGCCCAGTCACCGCTCCGCAACCGACCACAGCCCGATCAGCGACAGACCAGATGACCCCACGGTCCCCCCTAAACGATGCCGTCCTGGTAATCGACAAGCCGCTTTACAAGACCTCGTTCGATGTCGTGGCCCAGGTGCGACGACTGACCGGCCAGCGACGGATTGGCCACGCCGGCACGCTAGATCCGCTGGCCACCGGCGTCCTTGTCCTGTGCTTGGGCGAAGCGACCAAGCTGGTGCCCTATCTGATGGACGCCGACAAGGAATACCGGGCGACGGCGAGGTTAGGCATTGCTACGGATACCGACGACGCCGATCCGCAGGCCTGCGTACTCGCGGCAGCGGACGCCAGTCGGCTCGCCGCGATCGACGAGATGCAGGTGCGGCAAGTGCTGGCCGGCATGGTCGGCTGGGTGCAGCAGCGCCCGCCGCGCTTCTCGGCCCTGAAGATCGATGGCCAGCGCCTGTACGACAAGGCTCGCAAGGCCCGCTCCAAGCCGACCGAGTCCGCGCCGACCGACCAGACCCCGCCGACCGACAGCATCGACCAAGCCACCGCCGCCAAGGTGCGCCCGGTGCGCATCGACGAGATCGTCGTCGAAGAGTTTCGCCCCGCGGCCCTGCCCAGCGATCGCAGCGGACCGGTGACGCCGGCCGATGCCCTGCCCGAGGTGGTGTTTCGCGTGCGCTGCGGCAAGGGGACGTACATCCGCTCGCTGGCCCGCGATCTCGGCGAGGCACTGGGCGTCGGAGCACACCTGTCATCGCTGCGTCGGCTGCGCGTCGGGGCCTTCGATCTGCAGGGCGCGGTGGCGCCGGAAGAGGTCCGCCACGCCGTGCCGCACGGGCTGCTGTCAGCCGTCGGTCACCTGCCGCAGCTCTCGCTCACCGACGACCAAGCCCGACGCCTGGGCTGGGGTCAGCCGGCCGTGCTGCGCGAGCTTCAGCCGGCGCTCCTGCACTGCCTCGAACCGCAGCTCGCGCGGGGCGGCGAAGCGGGCAGTCTGGCCGTTGCGGCGCTCGATCCGCAGGGCCAGCTTCTGGCGCTGCTCACGCCGATCCTGCCGCCGGGCAGCCCCGATGGGCAGCGGCCGCGATCGTCCGCGCAGCTCACCGGGGTTGCCTGGCAGATCGCGCGGGGCTTTGTGCAAAAGACCGCGGTCGCCGCCGGTGCCGCCCCAGCCCCGACGGATGCCGAGGGAGAGCCGTGTATCACGGGCTGCGCCTAGCGGTCGTTGTCCCCGCCTACAACGAAGCCGACCGCATCGCCGCGACGCTGGCCGGGATCCCGGACTACGTCGATCTGGTGATCGTGGTCGACGACGCCAGCGTCGATGCCACCGCCGAGCGGGCGGGGAGCAGCGGGCGTCCCAACCTGCACGTCCTGCGTCACCCGCACAACTGCGGCGTCGGAGCGGCGATCAGCAGCGGCTATCGCCTAGCGCTGCAGCGCGGCTGCGATGTCGCGGTGGTGATGGCCGGCGATGGCCAGATGGATCCCGCGGATCTGCCGGCGCTGCTGGCGCCGATCGTGGCCGGGCGCGCCGATTACAGCAAAGGCAACCGCTTCGCCCATGCCGAGCTTCGATC
>DAORCZ010001506.1:0-1763 GCA_035345735.1 Pseudomonadota bacterium
CCCATGCTTGTCCTGATAAGAAAGTTGTGCAATTTCGACGATCTCTTTGGAGATATGCCGGTTCTGTCGAGTTGATCGCCAGCCTGACCGCGCTAAGGGCCTGGGCAGGAGGTTCGCGCGATGACCGGAGCAGAGCTGAGGAAGATGCTGGAGGAGGCGCTCCCCGAAGACGTGATCTGGGAGGCGGTGGAGCGGCTGGGCTACCAGCGCCGGGAGCGCAAGCGGGACGTGCTGGCGCTGGTGCGCGCGCTGGTGCTGACGGGCGGGACCGCGGACGCGGGGTACCAGGCGGCGGTGCTGCGGAGCTATGTGGAGCAGGGGACGCCGAAGGTCTCGCGTGGCGCCTTCTATGGCTGGTTCAACCAGGGTTTGGAGGGCCTGATGGAGGAGCTGTCGCTGCGTGTGCGACGCCAGGCGCTCGCCATGCCGCCCTCGCTGCCGGGGATCCTGTCGGGGCGGCGAGACTGGCGGGTGGTGGACTCGACGACCGTGCGTCTGCCCGACACGCTGAAGGACACCTGGCCGGGGACCGGCGAATACGCGGCGTTGAAGATTCACAAAGAGTACTCGCTGGGCGTCGAGAACGTCGTGGACTACCACATCACACCCGCCCGTGATCACGACGCGCCGCACCTGGAGGTCGATGAGCGCCGGGCCGGAACCGGCCTGCTGGTCGATCTCGCCTATGTCAGCTTCGATCTGTTCCGGCGGTGCCAGCGCTTCGACGTCGCGCTGGTGGTCAAGCTCAAGACGAGCTGGAACGTCTACATCAAGGCCGAGAACGCCGCGCTCGCCATCGGCGAGGATGTCACGGCGGAGGGCGTTCCCACGCGGATTCGAGACGGGGCCTTCCATATCGACCCCACGCGCCTCCTCGACGTGGACGCCGAGGTCGGCCCCGAGGGCGATCCCATCCCCGTGCGCCTCGTCGGCGTGCCCACAAACAAAGGCTACGTGATGTTCCTGACCACGCTGTCGCGTGAGACCCACTCCGCCGAAGACGTCGGCACCCTCTACCGCCTGCGCTGGAACATCGAGCTCGACAACAAGCTCAGCAAATCGGGCTGCGCCCTCGACGAGATCCTGGCGGAGAAGCCCGTGTCCGCCATCATCCTCGTCCACGCGGCCATGATCGCGAGCATCCTCTGCAACACCATCGCGTTTCAGGACGAGGTCGCGCGCGGCGCCACCGGCACCAGGACCCCACCGCTCAAAAAAGGTCCCATTCATCCCATGCTCGTCGCGAAGATCTTCAACAGCAAGGGCAGCGGCCTCGCCGACCTGCTCGGCGATCCGGACACGCCCCTCCGACGCTGGGACATCCTGGCCGGCATGATCGACCACCTCGGCCGCGACCCCAACTGGCGCAAGTCCCCCAGCGTGCTCGACCAGGTCAAGGGACGGGTCGCGCCGCGGGGCAGACCCCGCAAGAGCAAGGCCATCGCAAAGCCCGTAGCTGTCGATATTGTAGGGTCTAACTGATCATGCATGGGTCTCACACGTGATGCCATGTGTCGTGCCGAGATCTTGTGGTTGGACGACGAGGCACTGAAACAAACTATGATTGAGGCCTCCGATGAGCTTACGTTTGACGTCGCATTGGATGCGATTCGCGGGAGGCTGGATCGCCGTGTGCTCCAGGAGCTCGCTCTGGATGTGGCGACCGGGGCGCTAGGCGGGCCCCGGTCGCGGGGGTGGGCTTGGGCGCCGCTGGCGGTCATAGGGGAACACCACTCGCTGGCCTGGTCGCGCTTGTACGAGGC
>DAORCZ010001507.1:0-1757 GCA_035345735.1 Pseudomonadota bacterium
CTCACCGAGCTCGCTGACACCGCTCTTTCTTTGGTGCGCGCGGTGGTGATGGTGCGCCGGACGCGGGTGCACACGCGGAGCGGGCGCGTGCATTCGTGGGTGCACTACGACAGGAGCAGCCTCGCACTGACGGTGCGGGCGCACGCGCGAGCCCGGATGCGCAGGCCCTGACTCGCAGCTGGTTTTATGCCGCCCACGCTCCTCATATGGTCGCCGTAGTCAATGATTCTGAATGATCTGTTTGTGTTGCAGTGGTTCAGGATCGATCGGGTGATGCGACGCGAGCGGTGAAGCGACGATGAATCAGACTCATATCCGCGGATTGGCTACCAGCAATTCATCGATTCGTCGTGGGCCTGCCTCGCTCTAGGGTCGGGGATCAGCCTTGCGGTGCCCTGGTAGGAGTGACGAGGGTTACCCTGGTCGTTGCTCATGCCGCATCGCCCGATCGATCCCGGGGCGGGATTCAGGCGGTTGATTTCTCCCGCTGAGCCTGCATCGCGATGGCCCAGACGAAACCAGCCAGCTCGCGCGCAACGGCCACGCAGACCTTGTTGGCCTGGACACCTCGCCTTTGCAGCGCTGCGTATCGCTCGGCAAGCCGCAGTTGCCCCTTCCAAGCCATCGTGCGCACCGCCTCGGATAGGTCCTCCTGGCGTGTGTTGATCTCCTTGCCCACACGCGGCTTGAATCGGTAGTTCCAGGCCGCCTCGATCAGCAGCCGGCGCGCGTGGCCGTTGCCGGTCTTGGTGATGCTGCCTCGGCTGGTTCGCTCACCGCTGGAGTGCTCCGAGGGCACGAGGCCCAGGTAGCCCATCAGCTTGCGCGGGTGCTCGAATCGATTGAAGTCACCGATCTCTGCCGCCAGCCCGATGGAGGTGATCGCCGCCACGCCGCGCAGCGCTTGCAGGGCTTGGACGACCGACTCGAATCGCCAGCCGGCAATGGAGCTCAGCAGCGCTTGGGTCAATCGCGCGACTCTCTCGTCGGCTGCCTTCACCGCCAGCCCGTATTCGGTGAACGCGGTCTGCACCGCCGGCGCTTCGAAGCTCTGCCTGGCCAACCAACGATCGTGCGCACCACACCACGAGGTCTTGCCGCCATAGCGTCTGTCGTGGCGCAGCAACAAGCCCTTGAGCTGTTGTCGCACTTGCCTGCGGCTGTTGACGGCGTCTTCGCGTGCACGTGCCAGGTCCCGGATCGCCTCGTCGGCCGGATCAGGGACCCACACGGCGCTGAGTTGGCCCGCACGCGAGCACGCAGCCAGGTCCACGCTGTCTCGCGCATCGGTCTTGACGCGCTGGCCCGCTTGCCGAGGCATCTTCGACGGTGCGATCACCTCGCAGCTGTAGCCCCTGGCGCTCAAGGCGCGCTGCAGTCCATAGCCGGTGGGCCCGGCCTCATAGACCACATGCAATTGCTCAGGCGCGCCCACCCTGGCCAGCACGTTCAACAGCTTGGGCAGGTCATGCACGACCTTGCCGATCAGCCTCGCCTTGTCGCGCCCAGCATCGGCCGCAGCCACCGTGATGCTGTCCTTGTGGACGTCCAGGCCCACGTGAATCTTGCTGCGCTCGTCCATGGTCGGTCTCCTGGTTGTTGACGGCCCAACCTTCAGCATGCAGCTCTACGCGCCTCGGCGCGCAACCTACGGTGTTGGAGACCGGCCACCTACATCGGCGCGGCGACCATGATGTCTAGCGGATTTCCACGGGCCTGAATTGACCTAACGCGCAGGGGCGCCGGTGGCTATGCCG
>DAORCZ010001508.1:0-1755 GCA_035345735.1 Pseudomonadota bacterium
GAGTCCGTCCTCCGCCGCATGGGCGAGCGCGGCGACATCATTAAGGCTCTCCATCAGGAGCTGGCCCGCGCCCGCATCGACCGAAATTCAGCTGATCTGGTGGTCCATGATGCCGGAGAGCTCAGTGCTCCGGTGATCGGCCGTGTCGTCACGCGGGGTCTCGCCGACGAGCTCTCGGACCGTCACTACCTCATTGTCGATGCGTTCGACGGGCGCGTCCACTACATCGAGATCGGCAATGCCGATGCGACCGAGCTCACTCCGGAAGGCAGCATCGTCGCCATCACATCCAAGCAGGCAACCATCAAGGCGGTTGACCGGACCATCGCAGCCATCGCCGAGGCGCAGGGCGGGCGTTACAGCCCCGACCTTCACCTCAAGTACGATCCGGCCGCAACGGAAGCGTTCGTGGAGACTCATGTTCGCCGGTTGGAGGCGATGAGGCGCACCGCGATCGGCGTTGAGCGAGAGGCGGATGGCACCTGGACCATTGCGCCCGATCACCTGGATCGCGTGCTCCGCTACGAGCGCATGCAGGCCCACAAAGCGCCCGCCCAGGTGGAGGTCCTCTCGACTTTGAAGCTGGACCGCCAGACCGGTGCTGAAGGCGCGACCTGGCTGGATCACGCGCTGGTTGACGGCGATCCAGCTGTGCTGAAAGACAGCGGGTTCGGCCGCGAAGTACGGCAGGCGCTGGGCCAGCGTCGACAATGGCTGCTCGAGCAGGGCCTGGCATTGGAGCAGCAAGGGAGCATCGTCTACAGGGCCAACCTCCTTCGAGTTCTCCGTGAACGCGAACTGCAAAGGGTCGGCGGTCAGCTCGCTGCGCAGCTTGGACTTCAGTACGTCGCTCAGGAGCCCGGTCGGAGGATAGACGGCATCTATCGCCGCCGTGTTGACCTCATCAGCGGGCGATACGCTCTCATCGAGAGATCACAGGAATTCACGCTGGTACCCTGGCGGCCGGTGCTCGAACGCAGCCTCGGACAGCACGTCGCCGGCATCGCCAAGGGTGATGGCGGAATCTCCTGGACAATCGGACGGCAGAGAGGCCCGTCGATCTCATAGCATCAAGCTCCTGCTTGAGCGTCGCTTGGACGATCATCGACGAGCTTTGTCGCCCAAGTCACATCATCCGGCACGAAAGGGTCGGATCGGCGTAGCTGAGCGCAGATAACGGCCCTGAGTGATTCCGCCAAGTTGGTGAATCCTTGTCTCCGTCGCGCTGCTTCTAGCAGCGCTCTACGGGATAAGCGACATGACACCGACCAGCCTTCTCATCGGGCAGATCGCTATCGTCTTTGCGATCGTCATCGCCGGCGTCTGGTCAGCGACGCAATGGGCCGCGGCGATGCTCGGCTACCAGCCCCAACTCGGGGTGCCATGGGCCATTCTGTTTGGCGTTCCGCTCTACAGGCCCTGGGAGCTCTTTCCCTGGTGGTATTCGTATGACGCCTACGCGGCGCACGTCTTCAATCGTGCCGGCATGCTCGCGGGCACCAGCGGGTTCCTTGGTTGTGCCGCCGCGATCGCCGGTTCGCTCTGGCGCGCGCGGCAGACGCGGCTCGTCACCACCTATGGCTCCTCGCGCTGGGCGAGTTTCCGCGAGATCACCCGCGCCGGCCTCTTCAAATCATCCGGAGTCTTCCTGGGGCGGCAGGGTCGACGTTACCTCCGTCATGATGGTCCCGAGCATGTCATGGCCTTCGCGCCGACCCGGAGCGGGAAGGGGGTCGGTCTGGTCATCCCGACGCT
>DAORCZ010001509.1:0-1753 GCA_035345735.1 Pseudomonadota bacterium
CCAAGATGAGATCCGGCGCACGGAGCTTGATGTCTGCGAGGATGGCGACCTGTCGGGCAATATTGTGCAAGAGGGGCGTATCTTCGGGCGCAAATATTTGCGCCGCCGCCCCTGGTCTCACGCTCCATCCTGGGCCCAACAGTTCCGGCCACGGTAAGAGGCCGTTTCAGCTCACAGCAGCTTCTTGCGTTTCGCGGCGTCAATGCACTGCCGGCAGTTCGCATTGCCGCCTCCCTTGGTTGCAGCGACGCTCTCCCACCAGGGGACCGGCTGGGGACTGGGGGGCGAAAACCCACAGATGGCCTTGGGATCGTCGCTGTTTTCCTTGATGTGGATCACTCCCATGCGAACCTCCTTGTTTTGCCTCGATTCCGAAGCAGGGAATGACTCCCTGCGCAGCCTTCGTTGAGTCGTCGGGCAACGGTCAGATCGACACCCCTGATCGGCAGCTTGCACTCCGAGCAAGTAAGAAGAAAGCGGAAGCGACCAGCGGGGTCGACGTCAGCGGATGAGTTGCGAAGGGCTTTCTGCCTAGCTGCGCTGCCTCCTCGCCGCGTTCTTTTTCACTGGCAACTTCGCCTTCCGCCGATTCGCCCGCGGCTGCCTGCCTGGCTGCAACGCCGGCGGTGGTGCAGTTGGCGGGAACCTTCGTTCCAGTAGAAACCTCAGGGTGCCGAGCAAAGCCGTCACGAAAGAAATGATGCTGGTGATGGTGGGCAATGCACTCAGGTCTAGCGATGTGTTGTCCATCGCATCGGCAGATTTCAGCGCTGCGGTCAGGGTGCTGATCAGGTTTTCGTGCTGCATCGGGTAGGGTACAGGCCGGGCTCGGGCCGGCACGTCAAAGTGTCGGCGTCGTCGTAGTCCCCGGTTGGCTGCGCCGGCCGTCGGCTTGTTCGCCGGGCAGCAGCACCTGCTCGCCCCCCAGAGCCTCCCACGCCAACCGGCCCGGTCGCGGTGTGGGGTGTTTCCGGCGTCCTTGGCGGCAAAGCCAACAACCTCCAGCGGCGCGCAGCGGATGGTCGCAGCGGTCGTGATATCGCGGCGATATCATGCGGCGGTAGCGCAATATCGCCGTGATATTGCCGTGGGCGACGGGACGATATCGCTGCGATATCACGGCCGGGCGCGTGATGTCGCAGCGATATCACGAACCCCGCGCGGCGACATTGCCGCGATATCACGGGCCGCTGCGATCGCCAGTGCGGTGATATCGCGACGGATTCACCGTCGGTGGTTTGAAACCGCCGAGCCCTGCCGGAAAGCCACGCCTACGCGCATCGAGCGCGCGGCCCGCGTGGATCGCACTTTTTCGCCGCTTGTGCCTTGGCCCCCCTAAATATGCAGATCTAAAGGCCGAATAATCGGGTCATTGACACTGTTGGTTTTGTGGGCAGGATTACTTTTCACAACCCGCGATATCAGGAGCTGAACCCATGCCCGCGAACCCGATCCGCTCGACTCGCCTTGCGCAAGACCCGCCGCCCAAGCACTCGCCGCTCGTCCCCACCGTCGTCGTGGCGTCCTACAAGGGCGGCGTCGGCAAGACCGCGCTCACCGTCGCCATTGCCGAGCGACTGGCCTGGGCCGGTCTGCGCGTGCTCTTGCTCACCTGCGACAGCCAGGAGGACGCTCGCCATCGTCTCGGCGTGCAGGCGTCCGACCCGCTGGTGGCGCGACGGACCTACGGTTCCGACGGCAGCGTCACCGTCCTGGGGATTCGCGGCTCAAAGGCCGTCGACCTGCTGTATCG
>DAORCZ010001510.1:0-1749 GCA_035345735.1 Pseudomonadota bacterium
TGCGCTCGTCATCTGCGGGCATCCCTTCAGATTTCTGGGGTGAGGTTCGTTCGATTGAGTGGGCTGCGACGGTTCGAGGGGCGGAGCCCGCAGTCGCTACTTGGCGGTGCGCTGCTCGATGATCTTCTGCGCCTCGATGCGCGACGGACGCGGTGCATCTTTGGCGGCATCTTTGCCTGGCTTGGCCCCCGCCTGCCCACCAGCAACGCTGGCCGGGGCGGTCTGCTTCACGTAGTCGGTGAGGATATCCAGCGTCTGCGAGCCGGGCATCTTGCCGATGGTCTTTACCACCTGCACCCGCACCTGCTCTGGCCCAAAGTCGGGTCGTTTGAGAAGCTCACCCAGCGTCTCCAGGATCATGCGATCGGGCACGTTGCCGATCATCTCGGACAGGGCACGGGCGGTATCGGGTCCCCCGACTTGCCCCAGGGCCGGCGGCGCAGCCGGGTCCTTGCGCAAAAGCAGCTTGATCAGCGCCGGTTCCGCGGACTTCTCATGACGGCCACCAAGGGCCTGTGCCGCGACCGCCCGCACCTCGCTGCTGGCATCGCCAAGCGCACCGATCAGCAGCGGCACCACCGTCGCTGACGAAGACGGAGACGGGGGCAGCGCGGCTACCGCCGTGACCGCACGACGACGGAGATCCGCATTTCGGTGATGCGAATACAGCGACAGCACCGGCAATAGCTGCGCTTCAACCGCCGCCGTCTTCTGCGCGGCCAGCCCGTCGAGCGCCGCCATCGCCACCTTGGGCGGGAGTCCCGTCGAGAGCTCTCCGAGAAGCACCTCGTTGGCTGCGGGACTGGCGAGCCCGCTCAGCTTCTGCGCCGCCGTAGCCGCCGCTTGCTCCTCGGAGGGACTGCCCGAGCGCCGCAGATCGGCCACCAGCCCAGCCAGCGCATCCACAGGCGCTTCGACCTTGGTCGCCGTCTTGCCCGCTTCCGCAGTCGACGGCTTCACCGTCTTGAGCACGGCGTCTTTGGCCCCAACTTTCGCCGCAGCCTTACTGCCCACATCACCGCGCCCCGCCGGCTCGACGCTTTCTTCCGCGCGGGCGCTGGCGACGGGCGCCCAACCAATGAGACCCAACGAGCGAATGCCCGGGGAGTTGCTGCCTTCACCACCACTGCTCAGGGCCAGCACCGCTGCCCCCACTGCTCCCCAGCCAGCCGCTCGTCTCGTCCTCATCGTCCTCACTCTTTCTTCTTCGCTTCGTCTTCGGTGAACTCGACCTTGCCGGAATACTTCGGACCCTCGCCCCTGACGATCAGCTCGCTGCTGGCGATGATCTTTCCGCGGAACTCGATGGCCAGCAGGTACTTCTTGTTCATCTCCAGGTCGTCTTTGTCGAGCTCAACACGGTTGAAGATGACGCGGTCACCTTTGCGCCCCAAGAAGGCTTCCCAGGAGCCTTTTTTGGCCCTGCCAGCGGCTTTGTCGGTGATGTCGTAGATGACAAAGTTGACCTGCACATCGGGAACGGGCTGGGCGAAGAACCCCGCGTAATAAATCTCAACTTTGCCGGTCTTCTTATCGTAAGTGACCGAGCTTTTGTGCAAACTTTTTAGCCGCGAAGCGAACTGACCGGCCGAGGTCCACTTCGTGGGCAAAGACTCGGTGCTAACGATGAGCTTGCCTTTGAGCAGATCCTCAGGCATCGCAGCGGCGCGGGCCAGGCCGGGCAGGCAGAGCAGCGCGCCGACAACAAAGCCACGACGCGAGATGGGTGAGCTATCCATGACGAGTGCT
>DAORCZ010001511.1:0-1745 GCA_035345735.1 Pseudomonadota bacterium
CCGGTCATCGTCAGCTTCTCAGCTGCGTCTAGGAACTTGGCGACGCCAAAGTCGAGCACGACGGGATAAAACGGGGTGCCGTCGCGTTCCACCAGCTGGATGTTGTCGGGCTTGAGATCGCGATGCACGACGCCCGCCTTGTGCGCGGCAGCCAGGGCTTCAGCGATGTCGATGAGGATCTTCGTGGCTGGCTGATGCCCGATTCGCGCATGATCAAGCTGCTCGCGCAGTGCGTTGCCGGGCAGATACTCCATGACGATGCACGGGACCCCGTCGTCCAGTTCGGTGTAGTCAAAGATCTTGGCGACGTGAGGATGGTCGATTTTCTGGGTAACCTGCGCCTCTCGACGGAAGCGCTCCACGACCTCGGCCACCTGCGCCCACTGTGCGTGGAGGATCTTGACCACCACCTCGCGGTGCCCCTGGGTCATCTCTGGCTTGCTGCACTCTGCCAGGTAGACATCGCCAAAGGTGCCGCGACCCAGGGGCTTCAGCAGCTTGTAGCGTCCACCCGCGATCTCTTCCCCTGTACGAGTCGAAGTATCCATGCCCAGAAGCAACGTATCACGATCCCCCCTCGAACTGGGAACGATTGGGCACGCGGGCGCCAGACCTCCCGGCGGCGAATCAGGCGGGCCCCTTGCTTGCCCTGCGCCTCCGGTCTCTTGCCTAGAAGCCCTCGCTCAAGCGGCCGTGACAGGCGAAGCCAGAGCCGTCGGCCTGCGCAGGGGGGACGGCGGCCTGCGGCGCACCTGGCCAAGCGCAGCTTCTGCGCTGAGCTACGTGGCAGCCGCAGCCGCCCCGAAGTAGTGCCCCGGAACGAGCGGCGAAGGCGCTCCGGCCGAAAGCAGCCAGAGCTGGTGCGCAGCCCGCGTCATAGCGATGTGCATCAGGTGTCGGGCCTCGGTGGTATCGGGATATGCGCCGGCCGTCGCGTCGAGCAGGATGACGTAGTCAAACTCCAAACCCTTGACCTGCGTCACGTCGGTGATATCGACCCCGGGCGTAAACGTGAATTCTTGGTTTTCGACTCGGCGCAGCGATGGCACATCGGATCGACCCAGGCCGCGATAGTAGAGATCGGCCATCCCGGCATGCCGAGCCAGGAGCGCCACCGATGCAGTCGGCTCACGGCCAAGTAGGGATCGCAGCGACTCGCCGAGGAAGGCCACTGCCTCGCCGACCTCGGTGAAAGAAAACGCCTGGACCTTGGCGCCATGACGCACTGCTTGCTGACCGCTGTCGACTGTCGATTCGGTGGCCAGGGGACCCAGGACGGCGCGCGCTAGCTCCATCACCTCGATCGTCGAGCGGTACAGGATGCGCAGGCGCTGAACGCGGACATCGGGCAGACCGACGATGCGCAGGAGGTCGTCCCAGCCGGTGAAGCCATTGTCGAAGATCAGGCGCTGGACCACATCGCCAGCCATGGTGATCGACTTGGCCTTTTCGGCCTTTTGAGCTGCGGCCGCCCGATCCGCGGCGGAGCCCCGCGCCGGGGGAGCGGTCTCGCCGCTGCTGACGCAGTCGATGAGCACCTTGACCTCGCACGCCGACAGGTCCTGCACTTCGTCGATTACCAGGTGTTCGTAGGTGACAAAGCCCTTGCCACTGCCGTGCAGGAGCCCGCCCCACTTGAGCTGAACCAGGTGCAGGAGCAGCGCGTAGTCTTCGGCGTCGAGGGCGCCGGCCACGCTGTCTTCGTCGATCGGACGGCCATCGACCGGTCGGAAGCGATCGTCCCC
>DAORCZ010001512.1:0-1744 GCA_035345735.1 Pseudomonadota bacterium
GGGCAGGGCTCCGCGACCTAGCTCGACCCCACCTGCGGGCAGCGGAATCACGGTGCAGCGAGCCTGCCCCGCTGCAAACAGCAGCACCAGTCCCGGGACGGGTCCGCGTGCCGCATCCGCGTCTAGCTGCCCCCCGCTGCGATGATCAAACGAGTCGCGCTGCGTCGTGGTTTGCTTGTCGGTCATGGGCAACCCGAAGGCGGCGCAGTCGGGTCGGGGTCATTATCGCATGCTCGTTCGGTCCTCGATCGCGGCCTGCTTGGGGTGGGCTATCGGGCATCGCGGGGCGGCTGGCCAAGCCCCAGAAATCGCCGATGATGCAGCGCGGCCTTGTCGAGTCGCCGGCTCGCCGCATACGCTGCGGGAGTTGCCTGTGGGTAGCCCCCGAGACGAAGGAACGATGCCACATGGACGCGACGCCCTGGACCCCGACCCAGCCTCACCCGTACCTCAGCGGCTTCTTTGCCCCGGTCTTTGACGAACAGGTCAGCGACTGGCTGCCTGTCGAGGGCGAGCTACCGCGCGACCTCTGCGGGACGTTTATCCGCAACAGCAGCAACCCGCGCTTCGCCCCCAAGGGCCGCTATCACTGGTTCGACGGCGACGGCATGCTGCACGCCATGGAGATCGCGGAGGGTCGGGCGCGCTATCGCAATCGCTGGATCCGCACCAAAGCCTTCGAGGCCGAGAGCCAGGCCGGCACCGGGCTGTGGTCCGGCGTCACCGAGAGACCCGACTTCACCAATCCGCGCGGACCGTTTAAGGACTCGGCGAATACCGACGTCGTCTATCACGCCGGTCGCCTGCTTTCGCTGTGGTGGTTGGGTGGCGAGCCGTATGTCATCTCGCTGCCTGATTTGGAGACCTGCGGCACGGTCAACTGGCCGGGCATGAAGACGGTCTCGGCGCATCCCAAGGTCGATGCCCGCACCGGCGAGATGATGATCTTCGACTACAAGCCGCTGCCGCCCTATCTGACCTATGGCGTGGTCGGCAAAAACGGCGAGCTTGTCCATCACACGACGATCGATCTGCCGGGCCCGCGCTTGCAGCACGACATGGCGATCACCGAGCACTACAGCCTGGTCTTCGACATGTCGCTGATGTGGGACCCCGAGCTTCTGGCACAGGGCAAGACGCGCGTGCGCTTCTTCCGCGATCGACCGTCGCGCATCGGCGTGCTGCCACGCTATGGCACGGGGCGCGATGTGCGCTGGTTTTCGTGCGCGCCGTTTTACATGTATCACACGATCAACGCTTGGGAAGAGAGCGACACCGACGGGAACACGCGCATTATCCTGGTCGGCTGCCGCATTGAAAATCCGCTCGCCGACGATCCGCAGAACCCGGCTAGCGAAGGCGTGGTCCCGACGATCGGCTTTCTGCGCCTGGCTCCCCGCCTGCATCGCTGGACGCTGAACCTAGCCACCGGAGGCGTGCACGAAGAGACGCTCGACGACACGCTGATCGAGTTTTCGCGCATGGACAATCGCGCGCTCGGTTATCGCTGCCGCTACGGCTACAGCGGCCGCGTGCCGCAGCTAGAGACCATTCGCTTCGACGGCCTCGTGAAGCACGATCTGCATCGCGGCAGCAGCCAACAGTTCCGCTACGCGCCCGGCTGGCACGGCGGCGAGACGACGTTTGTGCCGCGCCAGGGCAGCCCCAGCGACTCGCCAGACGACGATGGTTACGTCCTGACCTTCCTCGAAGACGACGCGACGCAGACCTCGTACCTGGGGGT
>DAORCZ010001513.1:0-1743 GCA_035345735.1 Pseudomonadota bacterium
CTCCAAGCCCGCACTCACGCAGGTCGCCCAGGATGCGCGTCAGCGTCTCAAGCGGCGCCTGCCCGATCCGGCGGGCAAAGCTCAGGCGAAACGCCAGGATGAGCTGCCCGGTGTCTGGGGCTCCGCCTACTTCGACCCGCGCCGGTCTCTCGGAAGCAGAGACCAGGCAGGGGGCGATATCCAGCGCAAGCCCTGCCTCGGGCGCACGGGCGTCGGGAAAGCCAAGCCGCCGTAGCGCGGGTCTCCACTCCGTTGGCGCGGGTACGTCGCAAGACTCGACGACGGCGAGCAGCGACGGCGGAACCTGCAGTGCCGCAGCCAGAGCCACCTGCGAAAGCTCGCGACGACGTCGCTCGCGCTGAAGCCAGCGCCCACGGGTCTGCACTGGAGCCAGCGCCGCGACATGCGCTGCCGCCGCACTCGGACGCACCAGCCCCAGCTCCATCAGCGGAGCCATCCACGCGACGGGCAGCAAGAGGTTGCTGCGCTCTAGCTGCAGCAAGCCCGCGCAGCGGACATGCAGCGCCTTCGCCAGCCGATGCAGGTGGACCGAGTGCTCGAAGCGCTGCGCCCGTAGCCACTGTCCACGCAGCAGGTTCGCCTCGTCCAGCGGCGGGCTCACGTCCGGTTCGCGGGAGGGCTCCGTGACCACGGGTGTATCCGCCTGTGGCGGCGGCACAGGAAAACCGAGAGCTGCCAAGCCAGGCAGCCACGACAGCGGAACATCCAGCGCCTGCCGCTCGACGCGCGCAAGGGTGCTCTCGGCAATGCCTAGCCGCTCAGCTACGGGACGACGGCCCACCGCGATCCGCTCGCGCTCTGTGCGCAGCCAGGCCCCGTCCCAGCTTGCAGGCACCGTGTTGCGTTCAGAGTCGTCACCCATTTGGCTTGATCCTGCGGATGCTCTCCGACGTGCCCACTGCCCCACAGCACGGCGGATTCCCAGCCCGCACTCGCTAACCACCCTCAGCATATCGTGGTTGATTGCTCCAAGGGCTACGCCGTCGCGCTGCGCGAGATCCCCGTCGCGGCGCTGCCACTGCCGCACCGTGCAAGGCCCGCCCCCTGGCCCATCCTCGCTGCGGCGTTCGATGGCTGGCCCATGGCTGGCTGCATCTCGATGCGGACGGTCTCGCTTCCCCATGGCACTTCGCTTGCAAAGCCCTCGTCGCGAAGGGTTAGCATGCTGGGGGGAAACCGAGAGGGCCGGGAGGTCACCGCTGACTGCCGTAGCCGCAGCCGCAGCCGCAGCCGCAGTCGCGGTTCTGGCGCAGCACAGTCGCGGTTCTGGTGCGGCGCAAGCGCGGCGCAAGCGCGGCGCAAGCGCGGTGCAAATGCGCTATAGCCACGGCACAAACGCGCTATAGCCGCGGTACAAACGCGGCGTAACTGCACAGCCTGCGAATACCACACGCAGATAAATGGCTGAATTTGCTCTGTTTCATAGTGCTGCTTAGCGCGGTCGAACGCGGATAGAGTTCCCGTTACGTTCCGTTTGTCCGGTAAATACGCAGCGGATGCACCGCGGATACGCCGCGCCTATACCGCGGATACGCCGCGGATACACCGCGCGTACGCCGCGGATACACCGCGCACATACTGTCCTTGCATTGCGATTGCACTGCACTCACTGCGCTGATACATTGCGCATAGTCGGCATTACACGATTACTGGCCGTGGGGGAAAAAGATGAACCGAGGAATCCTGTGTAAGAAGTGCCAGCAGGAGATTGGCGAGGACAAG
>DAORCZ010001514.1:0-1743 GCA_035345735.1 Pseudomonadota bacterium
GTACTCGACCTGCGACACGTGCTCGCTCCCGACGGGCTCGTCGGCGTGCGTCGCCGCAAGCAGGTACTCGATGCCGTCTTGTCGCGGGCGTTCGCCCAGCACGCTGGCGGCTCGCAGCACGCGCCGCACCCGGGCCGGGAAGCGGCCGACGCGGGCCTGGATCATCGCCATCACCGTCTCGGGCAGGGCCACTGTCTTGCGCTCGACCGCCGCGCGGATGAGCTCTTCCAAAAACAGCGGATTGCCGGCCGACAGCTCGACGAGCCTCCCGACCTGGGCGGGCTCAAGACCGCTCGGCACCACCTGCCGCACCAGTCGCTCGCAGGCCTTGGGCGGCAGCGGATGCAGCGGCAGATCCTGCACCAGGCCGGACCATAGCTCGGGGTACAGCGCGTGTACCTCGGGCCGGGCCAGCGCCAGCACCAGCAGCCCCTGATCGCGCAGCCGGCGCAGCGCGGCCTCCACCAGCTTGATGGTCAGTGCATCGCTGTTGTGCAGACCATCGAGGATCAAGATCAGCGGCTCCTCGCCGCGTAGCTGCTGCAGGACATCGAGCCAGGCGCGCTCGACTTGGTCGCGCATGATGCGGGGATCCTGGCGCGCCGCGCGAATCAGCGGACTGGCCTCGTCGGGGAAGGGCACGCCGCAGAGCTCGCCGACAAAGACGGCGAGGCGCAGCCCTTCCGCTTCTGGTCGCCCGGCCGCCAAGCGTCGTTGCAGGAGGGCTCGCCCCTCTGCCCCCGGCGGGCCCCCCGGCAGGCCAAGCTGTTTGCGCAGCGCATCCCCCAGCAGGCCATACGCCGATCGACCGCCCAGCGGATCGCCACAGCCCAAGAGGACGACGCCCGCGGCGCCTCGGCTGTGCAGGCGTCGCAGAAACTCGTGGCGCAGGCGCGACTTGCCCAGGCCGGGGGGGCCCAGCACCAGCACGGCGCGGGCGACCCGCTCCTCCTTGCACTCGGTGTAGACCGCCTCCAGCGTCGCCAGTTCGCGCTCGCGACCGATGCAGGGGGTCGGCTTGCCCAGCAGGGGCGGCGCGGTGTCTAGCTCAAGTCGCTCACTGCCAAGGAGGAAACCCGGCTCGCTGGCGCCGAGCGGCCACAGCTCATAGCGCGCTTGCAGCAAGCCCGCCGACACCGGATCGATGCGAATCTGCGGCAGCGATCCACCCGCCGGGCGGCTGGCCGGGGCGGGCTGACCGATGAGCCGAAAGGCACGATCGAGCACCTCGCCCGACAGACCGCGCTGACTGCGGGTCCCCTTGCCGGTGACCACCACCACTTGAGCATCCGCCCACCCCTCTTTGACCAGCGCGGCCAGACGCGCGGCCTGCGCCGCTTGATCCTGCGCGCTGAGCATCGGTGGCACGGTAAAGACCAGCGCTCCTCCGATCAAAAGCTCGGCCTGGGCGCCAAACTCGCGCAGGCGAGCCAGCAGGGCCTGCTGCTCTGCAATGCCCCCTGCACCGTCGGAAGACGGCAGGGTCTGCGGTTCGGCGGCGATGGCTTGTGGGCTGATCGCCAGCACCAGGCTAAGCAGCGACTGCTCGCTCTCTTGCCGGGGTGGGGTCGCGGGGGGGGACCTTTGCATCGCATGCGATGTATCTGCGATCTCACCCAGTGCGGCGATGGCCCGCACCACTGCCATGGCATCCGGCGGGCGTCGCTCCGGCACTTTTTCCAGCAAGCGATCGACGAGCGCACTGAGCGATGGCGGCAGATCACGACGGCGCAGCGCGATGGG
>DAORCZ010001515.1:0-1742 GCA_035345735.1 Pseudomonadota bacterium
GTGAAGTCCGGCATGTTCAAAGACAGCGTCGCCCAAAAGCCGATCATGCCGGTCAGTGCCACTGGGAAGAACGCCCAGAACGCGCCCCCGGATAGCCGCGGCGCGCCACCCTCGCCGCTGAAGATCGGCCCGAAGCCATGGGCCCGACTGACCGCCCAGAACAGGAGCACACCGGCCATCACCAGCACGAACGGCGCCGCGAAGTTTTCCAGGCGTCGCACCAGATCCATGCCGCGATAGATGACGTACATGTTGAGCAGCCAGAACAGGAAGAAGCTCAGCCACTGCGTCGGCAGATAGCCGTCGATTGGCGAGGCGCCGAGCAGCGTGGGCCAGCCGCTGTAGCAGGCGGAAAAGAAGGTGTGCAGCACCGCGCCGCCGATCCAGGCGTTGATGCCAAACCAGCCGCAGGCGACCAGCGCGCGCATGATCGCCGGCAGGTTCGCCCCGACGGTGCCGAAGCTAGCGCGCAGCAGCACCGGGAACGGAATGCCATACGCCGTGCCGGGGTGGCTGTTGAGCAGGATCGGCAACAGCACGATGGTGTTGCCAAGCAGGATCGTGCACAGCGCCTGCCACCACGACATCCCGGCGCCGATCAGTCCCGACGCCAGCATGTAGGTCGGGATGCAGTGCGCCATCGAGATCCACAGCGCCGCGAAGTTGTAGGTGGTCCAGGTGCGCTCGGCCACCGGCACCGGGGCCAGGTCGCGGTTGTAAAGCGGGCTTTTTTCGCCCTCGATGCGCCGGAATTCGTCGAGCGATAGCTCGCGCAGTCGCAGATCAGCCGGGATGTTGGGATCGCTGGTCATCGTCGGCCTGCGCTAGGGATAGGTGGCGGTGACCGAGGTGAAGCCGACGCCAACGGTCATGCCGTTCGGCGACGTGCCGCCGCGCACCGGCTTCCAGTTGCCCATCGCGTCGAAGACCTCGACATCGGGCGTGATGATCGAGCCGATGATCGAGGCTTTAACCTCGGCTGGCAGGATGACGCAGGTGCTGGGGTTGGTCTTGCAGCACTTGCTGGGCGTCATGCATTTCATGGCGCTGGCCGGCTTGGCGGTGTCTTCAAACAGCGGGATCAGGGTCTTGGTCAGCGAGCCCATGGGATCGCTGTTGATCAGGCCGGTCACCGTCGCGGCAATCGCCGGCAAGATGCGCAGGTCGATGTCGCTGGCCGCCACCACGCCGTGCATGATGCCGTCTTTGATGCGGGTCACCGAACCGACTCGCTCGACGGTGCCTTCGACATGCAGGCCGTGAATCGGCAGGGTCATGGTCATGGCGCCGATGTTGATCTGCAGATCCAGCACCGCGTCTTCGCTGGGCGAAAGATCCTTGCTGGCCTTGGTGGTCAGCTTGCCGGTGGTGATGGTGCCGATCAGGTTGGCCGGCGTGGCCATCGCTTTTTCCAGCATGTCGGTGCCGTCGAACTTCGGCGGCATGCGCGCCGGCTTGGCGGGGATGACCTGCACGCCGACGCAGGTCGAGCCGGTCAAGCTAGCCGACTTGATGCTGGCTAGCTGCAGCGTGAGACCGTTCTTCACCGCATCGTCGATCGGCCCCTGCAGATCGAGACCAGCCAGGCCCACCACCGTCACCAAATTCTTGAGCTGGTTTTTGGCCCGCCCGCTGCCGTCGTAGTCGTAGGTGTAGGCGCGCCCCGGCATGCCGTTCGGCAGCTTCAGCGCATCCGAGACCGTCTGATACAGCGCGCCCGGCGCATCCAGCCCGCGACAGGT
>DAORCZ010001516.1:0-1739 GCA_035345735.1 Pseudomonadota bacterium
GGTACCCCCGGCTTCCGGGCGGGCCGGGTCCTCGAAAAGATGGGCCTGCACGCCTCGGACACCGCCGAGCTGATCTTGGAAGACGTGCGCTTGCCCGACAGTCAGCGCCTGGGCGAGGTCGATCACGGCTTCATCGATACGCTGAAGATCCTCGATAAGGGTCGCGTCACCATCGCCGCCATGGCGCTGGGCCTAGGCTATGGGGCGCACGAGGCCGCGCGTCGTTACGCCCGTGAGCGCAAGCAGTTCGGCAAGTCGCTGGCCGAGTTCCAAGCGATTCAGAACATGCTGGCCGACAACGCGGTAGAACTCGACGCAGCGCGGCTCCTGATTCGTCGCGCAGCGTGGATGTACGACCAGGGGCAGCGCATCACGCTGTCGGCGTCGATGGCCAAGCTGTACGCGGCACAGGCGGCGATGCGCGCCTGCAACCGGGCGGTGCAGATCCACGGCGGCTACGGCTACACCCGCGAGTATCCCGTCGAGCGCCACATGCGCGACGCCAAGCTCTGCGAGATCGGCGAGGGCACGAACGAAGTGCAGCGCATGGTCATCTGTCGTCAGCTCCTCCAGCGCGGGGACCTACACGTCCCACATCTCCTCGCCTAGCTGCCCCGCGACGGGTGGAGCCGCGGCCAGCCCCGGGGAATCGATCCCCCAGGTGGCGAGCCGCTGGAAGCCAGGGTGGGGGATTGATCCCCCAGGGTAGCGGCGCTCTCCGTCGGAGACCATCTGGCACGTATCTGGCGATGACTTCCCTCTGTCAAACGGAGGTCAGTCATCATGTCAGCCGCATCGCCCAGCTCGCCCCTGCCTGTTGTTGCCGCTCCGACGGTTGCCACCCGCGTTCCGGCTCGTCCCCGGCTCGCCCGCGTCGAGAGCTTCGCCGCCACCAGCGTAGGGCGTCGCGAGAGCAACGAAGACGGCCTGCTACACCTGTCGGCACAGGGCCTATTTTCCGTCGCTGATGGGATGGGCGGTTACGAAGGTGGCGAGGTCGCCAGCCAGATCGTCGTCGAGACGCTGCAACAGGTGTACGAGCGCCTGCGCGCCGATGCCGATGCCACCTTTCCGTGGCGGCTCGATCGCGAAAAGACGCTGGAGGAAAATTTGCTCGTCGCCGCGATCCGCTTGGCCAATCGCGCCATCATTGCTCGTCGCGTCGGGCCACTGCGCGACATGGGATCGACGGTGGTGGCGATGGTGCTCGGCGAGCGCAACGTCGTCCTGGCGCACGTCGGGGACAGCCGCATCTACCGCCTGCGCGGGGGCGAGCTTTCGGCGATGACGCGCGACCACTCGCTTTATGAAGAAGCGCGCGCAGCGGGCCTTTCCGAGACGATGCGCAGCAAGCGCGACTGCCCATACGCCAACGTCATCACGCGAGCCCTGGGTCTGGCCGAGCGGGCGGAACCCGATGTGCGCACCGTCGATATTGAGCGCGGCGACATTTTCCTGCTGTGCTCGGATGGGCTCAGCGATCCTCTGCCCGAGGAGAAACTGGCCGAGCTCTTGCGTGGCGCTGCTGCATCAGACAAGAACGCGCTCAAAGAAACCACGGAAGCGCTGATTCGCGCAGCGTACGACGCAGGCGGCCGCGACAACATCTCGGCCATCGTGGTGCGCGTGCTGTAACGCCGCGTGCAGCCGCTAGGCCCGCCTAGTTCACGCCTGCCCCATCGTCGCTGTCGTCCCCGCTAGCATCTTTGCCCGAGTCCAAGCCGTGTTTGCGCAAGAGG
>DAORCZ010001517.1:0-1739 GCA_035345735.1 Pseudomonadota bacterium
GAATCGCATGACACACGCCCCTAGCAAGACCGAACTAGACCTCTCGTGGCCCAGCCTGCTCGAACAGCTGGCTGGCCGCTGTCATACCGTCCGCGGCGCCGCACTGGCCCGGGCGCTGACCCCCTTACCCAGCATTGCCGCCGCCCATCAGCGCCAGGCCGAGATTGTCGAGGCCCGCGCGCTGCAAGATCACGGTGAGCCGCTCAGCTTCGGCGGCATCTACGACGTCGCAACGGCGCTGGAGCGATCTTCGAAGGGTGGTGTGCTTGACCCCGATGAGCTCGTCGAGCTGGGTAGCACCCTCCTCGGAGCGACGCGTCTCCGCCGGCACGTGCTGAGCCGAGCTGGTGAGCTGCCTCGGCTGTACGCGCACGCATCTGAGCTGGCTGAGCTGCCGGAGGTCACCGGCCCTATCGCTGACTCGTTCGACGAGGGACGCAAGCTGAAGGATTCTGCCTCACCCGCGCTCGGTGGGCTGCGGCAGCGCGTCAATCACCTGCTAGCCGAGCTTGGTCGGCGGACCGATGGCCTGCTGAACGAGCCCCACATCGGCCCGTACCTGATGGATCGTTTCGTTACCCAGCGCGAGGACCGCTACGTCGTTCCCGTCAGGGCCGATTCGCGGACCCGCGTTCGCGGCATCGTGCACGGCACCAGTTCCTCGGGAGCGACAGTCTTCGTCGAGCCAGAAGAGATCATCGATCTCAACAACCGCCTCAAGCTCGCGCAGCTAGAAGTGGCCGAAGAAGAACGCCGGATCCTGGCTGAGCTCTCGCTGCGCATCCAACAGGCAGCGCCACAGATTGCGCAGAACCTGCAACTCCTCGCCCTGCTTGATCTCATCGATGGCTGCGCCCGCTTGGCGATTGATCTGCGAGCCAACCCGGTGGCCCTGCTGGACCCCGCGTCCGACGCTGCGAGCGTCGATCTGCGCAACGGGCGCCATCCGCTGATGGTGCTGGCAGGGACGCAGGTGGTTGCCAACGATGTCGCACTGCCTAGTCGCGGGACCTTGATCATCTCGGGCCCAAACGCTGGTGGCAAGACGGTCTCACTGAAGCTCACTGGGCTGTGCGTGCTGATGGCCCGCGTCGGTCTCCTCCTGCCGGTGCAAGAGGGATCTAGCCTGCCGTGGTTCGACGAGGTCCTCACCGATGTCGGCGATGATCAAAGCCTAGAAAAAAATCTGTCCACGTTTTCGGCACACATCCACAACCTGCGACGCTTCCTAGCAGCAGCGCGGCCGGGAACGCTGGTTCTCCTCGACGAGATCGCGGTCGGCACCGATCCGGAGCAGGGGGCAGCGCTGGCCCAGGCTGTGCTTGAAGCGCTGGCCCAGGCGGGCGCGACCGTGCTGGTGACCACCCACTACGACCGTCTCAAGGCCCTGGGAGCGACGGGGGCTCCGTTTGCCAATGCCAGTGTCGGCTACGATCTGGTGCGGCTGGCCCCGACCTATCGCCTGCATCTCGGCATTCCCGGTGCGTCATCGGCGCTGCCGGTGGCAGAGCGGCTGGGTCTGCCGGCAGCGATTGTCGCGCGGGCACAGACGCTGCTCAGTGACGCACACAGCGGCCTCGACCGTCTACTGCAGACGCTCTCCGGTGAACGAGAGCGCAGCGAGACAGCCCGCCGCGCCGCCGAGGAGCACCGTGCGGAAGCTCAGCGCCAGTCCGCCCAGGCCGCTCAGCTTCGCGAAGAGGCGCAGCAGGCGCTGCGACGCGCCCAGCGCCAGGCCC
>DAORCZ010001518.1:0-1735 GCA_035345735.1 Pseudomonadota bacterium
ACTACCCGGGGCAGGGCAGGCCAGCGCAGGCCGGTCGTGGCTTTGTCATGTCGGCAGCGTTTGGCATCCAGCCGTTGGTCATTCCGGTTCTTTCGGCAGGCACCAACGATCAGAGCATCACCGCAATTACTTCGACGGGCATCGCCGGTCAGCTGGCGATTGGCTACAAGTTCGGCCGCGCCATCCTCAGCCTGGGCCTGAACCTGGGCTCGGTGTTTGACAAGCGCTCGCTCGACAGTCTGGCCAGCACCAGCTTCATGGTTGTGCCCGGCCTGCAGGTGGCGCTGGTGCGCTCGCGCGATCAGCGCGCCGAGCTGATCGGCGTCATGCGGTTTGGCGCCGGCGCGACCATTCCTTCGAACAGCAATGTGACGGGATCGAAGCCCGATACGCTGCTGTTCTATGAGATCGCCCCCGGTGCCCGCTACTGGATGCACACCCAGTTCGCGATGCAGTTTACGGCGGGCTTCGCCGGTCAGTTGCTGATGAGCAACAACGTGCTAGCCGGGGAGATCGTCGCCGCCCACGGGCTCTCGGCAGCGCTTGGCGCCGTCGGCATCTTCTAGTACAAGCGGGGCATGGCCGGCTTTCCGCGACCGCTGATCCAGGGCGCTGTGTTTCCATCGCCATCGGCGTCGGCCCGGGCGCTGATGAACGTCCGAGCCGCCTCGGAATGGGGGAGGCTTGCGGTCCTGCTCTGTGCACTCGGCGCGATCGCGGGTCCGGTGGGTCCGGCGTCGGCGGCCGGTGAAGACAGCACGCTCTTGCACATCCGCGCGCGCAGTCGTCTGCAGCTCCGTCAGAGCGAGGCGCAGGGCCGCAAAGGCAAGTTCACCGTCGGGATCGAGGTCGAACTCTCGGATCAGCCTCTGGCCTCGCCGGGGGCCGAAAGTCCCAACCCGGAAGACCTGCGCTGGTTTGCGAGCCAGCGCATTGAGCTGAGCTTGAGTGGTACGGCCGGCCTGCTGCAGAGAGTCACGGTGACCACCGGCCGTCAGGGCAGTGCGACCTACAGCTTCGCCCGCTTGCCGGCAGGTCTTTACCGCGTGCACGCACAGTACCCTGGCGATGAACATCGCGATGCGGCGAGCGAGGAGCTGGATCTGCACCTGGATCGCTTTCGCAGCGAGCTTTCCTTCAACGCACCGCCGACCTGGGGCGGCGACCGCGCGCTGTCGATCCGTGATCTCGCGCTGCGCGGCAAGCACGGGGCGCTACCCGGCCCGATCAAGCTGTCGGCGTTCCTTTCGCGCGACGGCAAAGCCAGCGGGGCGGCGCTGGTGCAGCGTCCGGTCCAGCTCGCCCTGCCCCCCGAGGGCGGGCCGGGCCCAACAAGCTCGATCGAGCTATCCGTTCCGCCCGTGCCACCCGGCAGCGTGCTCTTGGTGCGGGCCGTGTACGACGGCGATGACGACAACGCGCCGGCCCAGCTAGAGCGCGAGCTGATCGTCGTGACCCAGGCCCAAGTGACGCTGGATGCCGGCCCGCGCGAGGCCGCACAGTCGGCACCGCTGCGCATCAGCGGCACGCTGTTTACGACGGGGACGGTCGGATCCGGACCGCTTCCCGGCGAGCTCGTCGACATCGAGGCGAATCAGGCTCCCGAGCTCCCAGACAACACCTCGCTCCCGGGCGGTTCCGAGGGCGCGACGGCTCCACCGAGCGGCGGGACGATCCGCCGGGCGCCTGGCACAGCGGTCAGCAATGCCGACGGCCGCTTTGTGCTCGACATCCC
>DAORCZ010001519.1:0-1734 GCA_035345735.1 Pseudomonadota bacterium
GCGTGTCCTCGACCACGAGGAGGGTTTCTTCCTGCAGCAGCTGCGAATACTTGATGCACCGGTCGATCTGGAGGAGCGGGCGTGGCGCGAGCAAATGCGCAAGACACTGGCTGCGCTGACGCTTCGCGGGGGTAGTCCGAGCCAGGAGTCGCTGCGTGTTTTGCTGCGCGAACTACACCGCCAGGATCCGCTGCCGGCAGCGCTCGAACGGGCGACGCAGACCCTCGATTTGGCCCTGAACAGCTTATACGGCGCTCCGGCCAGCGATAGATCTGCGCTGCCCTATGTCATCGGCCTTGAGCCTGATCTGCTGGGCGAAGCGATGGTCTATCGGGCTCTCGGGCAGGCAGGCCGCGATGCACCGATGCTGCTCGAACGTCTGCTGATTGGCGCAACTTTTGACGAGCTGCGACAGTGCTTTGTGGTGTTGGGGAACCTTACGGGCCGTTTTTCTGAGCGCATCGGCCCCTGGCTGCGTGATTTTCTGCTGACCGACTTGCAGAGGCGGGCGCCGGCAGCATTCGAGGCAGCCAAGGCTCTCGGCAAGCAGAGTGCAGAGCTCCACCTCGGCGATATTCTGGCGGGTATGCTCGTTGAGCACGGAGCCTTCGATATCGCCCATGTTCTGTATGACCTTGGCATCCCCGAGAAGACTATCTCTTTGGCCCGTCTGTGCTGCTGGATCGTTGAGACCAAGCTCGAAGCGTTGCCCCAGGAGACCAACCTGCGCGGCGAGCGGGCATACCTGCTGATGCAACTCGGCAACTGTCAGAGTGCAAGCGGTCAGCGAGCCGAGGCTCTGAGATCAGCCCAAGCCTCAGTCGTGCTCTATCGTGAGTTGGCCGCGGAGCAGGTCAATGCTTTCCGTCCCGAACTAGCAGCGGGTCTGATCAACCTCGGGAATCGCCAGGAAGAGGTGGGAGACTGGGCTGCGGCGCGGGAATCGACGGTGGAGGGTGTTCATCGATTTCGCGAACTAGTCGCAGAACGGCCCGATGCATTCCGGCCTCAGCTGGCGGCCAGCCTAGCGAATCTAAGCGGACGGCAGGCCAGCCTGGCCAACAAGAAGGAGGCGCAGGCGGAGGCGCAGGAGGCCGTAGAACTGTACGACTCTCTATTCCGAAAGCAGCCCGCCAAGTATCAGTATCTGCTGGCGGCGAGCTTGACGGTCCTCGGCAACCGGCATCTCGACTTCGGTGCGTTTGCGCAAGCGCTGTGTGCTGCACAGCGGGCTGTGGACCTATTCCAGGAACTCACGGATGAACAGCCGGATGCGTTTGTGCCCGATCTTGCCGTGAGCCTGAACAACCTCGGCGCGATCCAAGATCAAAGCGGAGACCTTGAAGCATCCAGACGGTCGATGGAGGCCGCGGTGAGCCTTTACCGGCCGCTATGCGCGGTGTTACCGCAGCTACACTTGCCCAACCTGGCGCGTAGCCTGACCACACTGGCGGACATCGAGTTCCGGCTTGGGCTTCGATTGCAGGGGTTGGCGGCTGCCGTCGAAGCAGTCGAGCGGTGTAAGGCATGGGCAGTGAAGCAGCAGGATAGAGCTCGGCCGGTGCTGGCAAGGGCGCTCCGGATCCTGGGTCATCTTCATGCAGAGCTCGGCGACTTCGCGATGGCACTGCAGGCCACTGACGCAGCGCTGGAGTTGGATCAGGAGCTGGTCGGGATGTTGCCATCGGTATTCCGGCCCGATCTAGCCCTCAGTTTGAGCAATCGGGGATATTG
>DAORCZ010001520.1:0-1733 GCA_035345735.1 Pseudomonadota bacterium
TAGGTGTGATCGACCATGGGTTCTCTCCAAAGACAGAACCTTGGGTGACGATCCGGCGCGCCGTGATGAGTCAAAATGACTCACTTTTAGACAGGCTTGGACAGGCTTTGACCTGGCCTCTGATAAGTGAAGATTTCCGGAGGGCAGGGTTTGCGGGCCACGGTCTTGGAGGACGCTCAAGCCAGGTTTAGCCTGCCTATCGCGGCCGTCGCTGACGCTCACTGCGCCTCTGCAGCACACGCCAACGAGCTCGATATTGAACGCACACCGCGAAAGCTGGCCCGGCTGTGACGGTGCCTTAACCGAGACGGGCATATTCTCATCTTTTCTTTGCCGACTGTCCGATGGATCGCGCCCTTTCCCGGAACGCCACGTCTCCGCCCATCCCGGTTCCTCGCTACTATCCGGGGGACGGTGCAACCGTGTCCGACCTCTTGCGCCATGCTGATGCCTTTCGCGCAGCCGCGCTCGCCTTGCTTGAAACAGGCCGGAAGGGCGCTCCTTCGTCATGGGCTCCGTTCGGCCTCTGTGCGATCCATGCGGTGGAGCTCTACCTGAACGGACTGCTGCAGCATCGTGGGGCTACGCCGTCACAAATCCGGGGCATGCAGCACGACCTGGCGGCGCGGACATCGCTCGCTGTGGAGAAAGGCTTGGTCTTGCGAAAGAAGACAGCGGCGCATCTCGCCGCCATGCACGAGACCCGCGAGTATCTAATCCTGCGCTATGGCCCGGAGATGATTTCCAAGATGTCGCAGATCAACCGCTTGAAGGCGACACTTGAAGAGGTCGCCGAGCGGGTCGCAGCGCAGTGCCTGCCCCGCACCTCTGCCGCCGCTTGAGAGGCTGATGGACTTGGCGTTACCCGGCCTCAGCGTTGGCCGATAGCAACCAGTTCGGGATTGTCGCGGATGTAGCGCGCCAGCATGACATTCGACGTGTGGCCCGTCTGGCGCCGGATGCGCCACTCTGCGACCCCAGCAAGAGCGTGTGCGGTGACATAGCCAGCTCGCAGGCTGTGGCCTGAATAAAGGCGCGGGTCGAACCCGGCAGCCTCGGTACGCTGCTTGACGATGACAGAAACGGCTTCCCCTGACAGTCGGCGCGGACCGACATTTCCGTGGCGGTCAATGGCCCGAAACAGTGGTCCCGAAGAATGCCCCGATGCCTTCATCCAGACGGCGACGGCGCGCACGGCGCAAAGGCGCGACGAGCGATTTAATGCGACCTTGATCCGATGACCCCGGCCATGCGGATCGGTCTTTGAGCGTCGAACCATGAGGCTCAGGCCGTCCTTGTCCGGGACAAGGTCCGTGACATCCAGCCCAACCAGTTCGGAGCGCCTCAGAGCGCCCCAAAAGCCAATGAGCAGCAAGGCCCGATCCCTTTGCCCTGTGAGATCGCGGCCCGTGCTGCGAACGACCTTTGCCAGGTCTTCGGGCAATAGGGGCATGGCTTGGCGCTGCGGCCGGCCCTTCATCCGCTTCATGCCGCGCATCGTCGCGTTGACGAGTGCCGAGCGTGCTGGGTTTTCGCCAGATGCGAAGGCATGCGCCTTGGCCAGCGCGGCGCGGCGGCGGTCGAGCGTGGCGATGGAAAGTGTCCCCGCATGGGCGGCGAGATAGGCTGCAATGCTCGCTGGCTTGGCGGGCAGTCGGCCACCCCAATCGAAGAAGTGACTTAGGTCGGCCGCATAGGCGGCCCGGGTGCTGTCTGAAAGGCTAGCGCGGACA
>DAORCZ010001521.1:0-1732 GCA_035345735.1 Pseudomonadota bacterium
TCGGCAGGCGCGGCACGGCGAAGCGACCGGTGACCATGGTGTCGGCCTGCGGGCCAGTAAAGCCATCGTCGATCTCGATGCGCGGCTTCTCATCGCCCGAGTTGCTGCTGCTGCTCTCGGTCTTGGCAGCGACTGGCTCCGTTGCTGGGGAGGCGGTATTGGCTGGAGCAACGCCGGGTGCGGCAGGGCCTCCGGTGGCCGGCAAAGCGGGCCCCGCCCCGGGCAGGCCGGCGGGCTGCGGACCACTTGCCGATCCCGTCGCGGCAGCAAGGTTTGGCGGCGGCGGACCCTTGTGACCCGGCGCGGCCCCCCCCAGGTTCGGCGGCGGCGGACCCGCGGGCAGCGACGGCGCTCCGCCCGGACCAGACAGGCCAGACAGGTTCGGCGGCTGCGGACCCTTCATCCCGGGCATACCGGCGCCCGGCCCCCCGGCAAAACCGGAAAGGTTCGGCGGCTGCGGGCCCTTCATGCCCGGACCGCCCAGGCCGCCGGGGCCGCCTGGTCCCCCCAGGCCAGCGAGGTTGGGTGGCTGCGGACCTTTGTGACCCGCTCCACCGGGACCCGCTAGGCCGGCGAGATTGGGCGGCTGCGGACCTTTGTGACTGCCTCCACCCGGGCCGGCAAAGCCCGCCATGTTCGGCGGCTGCGGGCCCTTGGCCGACATGCCGCCCGGACCGGTAAAGCCCCCCATGTTCGGCGGCTGCGGACCCGATTTTCCCGACGGCAGCGGCGACGGTGCCGTGGACGGTGCGGGGATGGCGGCCGGCGGTGGCATCTGCGCCCCCCCGACCGATCCAAGGCTGGCCGGCCGACGACTGGCCGCCGCCCCCCCATCACGCGTCATGTCGTTGATCTGCGCGCCCGCGGCCATGCCCCAGCCGGTCGGCAGGGCCTGAATCGCCGCCTCGCGCACCAGAGCGTCTTCGTCGTTCATGCCCGACAGCAAGCGTTCAATGCTAGCGGGTGATGGCGTCTCGCCAGGAAGCGCCGAGGCCAGCATGGCGCCCGCGCGCACGAAGGGATCGTGCTCAGAAGCCAGGGCATCCAGCACGCGCTCTCGCTGTTCGTCGGTGATCTGCACACGCGAGTCGTACGAGGGCACGCGCTCTTCGAGGATCGGCACCAGCCGATCCATGAGCTCAGGATCACCGGCCGCTACCAAGGCGTCGATCGCCGTCGCGCGCGAGACCTTGTCCTGGTCAAACAGACGCGCCCGATGCGTGCGGATGACATCGCCCATACCCATCAGCGACAGCACATCCAGGGTGTGATCGACCAAGCGATCCTGCCGCTTCAGCAGCACCAGCGACAAGAATTCCAGCGACGGGCCCATCACAAAGCCGCAGAGCGCGCGATAGACCGCCCGCAGGTCTTCGATGCGGGCCAAGAGATCTTCGACCGTGCCGCGATGGCCACCGCCCTTGCCGGTGATCTCATCGACGATGCGCTGGTGGGCGTCGGGAGCGACACCGTACTCGCGGCGCAGGTTATCGATGTCGCGCTTGTTCGCACCGCGCAAAAGCAGCGTTCGCAGTGCCAAGCGATAGCCCTGCTCTTGCAACCGTTCTTCCGCCGACACCGCGACGTTGGGGTCGAAGAGCTGACGGTCGCTGATCTCTAGCTGCTGCAGCACCTTTTCGTGGTCGGCGTCGGAGATGTTGAACTGCGCGCGCACCTGCTCGATGATGCGCAGCTCGGTGCGGGTGATGACACCTTCGGACATCAGCTCGCG
>DAORCZ010001522.1:0-1732 GCA_035345735.1 Pseudomonadota bacterium
GCGCTTGGCGTTGTTGTCGGTGAGGATGCGGGCCCGCCGCAGCGCTGCGGCGAGCGTCCGACTGTCGCGGCTCGACAGATAATCGCGCAGGCTGCTGTCCGGCTCGGCCAGCGCCGCGGCGAGGATGTCGAAGATCTCGGGGCTCAGTCGCTGCGCCTCGGCCACCGACTCCGACCGGATGTCGAGCGCCTGCGACAGCGGGATATTTAGGACGCGGACAAGCTCTTGTAGCTCGCGCCGGTTTAGCGGCTTTTCCGTCTCGATGACGCGCACCACGACCGGCTGCTCGACCGCCTCGACCTGGGCCCGGCTAAAGCCAAAGGGCCCGCCGTGGTCGCGCAGGTAGTCGGCGGCGACGTGACCGCCCTGGGCATAGTGCAGCTGCAGCGCCATCGAGCGCCCGTTGCCGCCAAGCACAATCGCGTCCTCGGTGACGACGGGCAGGCCGTCGATCGCGCCGGGGGCCCCATTAAAGACCAGCTCCGGGATCAGATTCTGAGCGATGCCCAAGACCTTGAGCTGCTCGGCGCGGTCGCGCTGATAGTCGCGCTCCTGTACGCCGCTTGGATACTCGGGCCGCGGGCGAAAGCCGCGCAGCGGGTCGTGCGACGGGATCAGCTGCTCCGCCGACAGGAGGCAGTAGCGCGCCAGGCGCGGCACCGGCACTCCTTGGGCTCGCGCCAGCACCAGCACCGCCGGCAGACCACAGGCCCCGCCGAGCACGCCCAGCTTGCACGCCTGCTGCCCCGGGGGACAGGTGGCGCCGCGAGGCGGCCGAGGGGCCCGCGGAGCCCGCGGTCGCGGCGGAGGAGCCGGCCGAACGTCATCGACGCCAAAGGCTTGCCCTCGCTTGGCGCCCCGTGGGCCGCGCACGGGCTGCGGCGTAGCTGGCTTCGTCGGGCAGATCTGACCGCCCCGACACTGGCACAGCGTCTGCGCCGCCAGCTCAGGACTGCCGCCCTGCCGCCAAACGGCGGTGACGGCAGGTAGCAGGGTCTGCACCGTCGCCGCGGTCAGCGAGGCGCCCGGGTACAGCTCACGCGCAGCGACGACGAAGCGCGCCACCCAGGCCACGGGCGGATCTTTGCCTTGGCGGCTGTTCATCGTCCCCTCCCGTCGCGGTCCAGGCCCAGCCGACGTCGCAGCGAATCAAGGCCACGATCGACGCCATCGAGGAGCAGGTCGCCCAAGCCCCCGACCAAGCGGTCGCCGACTTCGGATAGCCGCTCGCCGGCTTGGTCGCCGAGGGCCAGCGCCCGCGCTCGAATGCGCCCCGTGACCTGCTCGACGCTGTCGCGGGCCGTGCGGGGTCGCTTCGGCAGGTCCGCGTTGCACAGGTCGCAGCCGCAGGCCGCCTCGGGGGGCACACGGTTGGCCGCCCCGCAGGCCGGGCACAGCACCGCGCCAATCGAGCCCAGGAAGGCCCGCAGCTCACGGTCGTAGGCGGCGCGCTGGCTCGGCTGGCGCAGGACGTCCCAGGCCGCGCGGACCTCGGCGAAGCGCGAGCGCGTGCCGCCGTGGTCGGGGTGCGTCTCGCGGGCTCGCCGTCGGTAAGCCGTGCGCAGGGCCTCGTCGCTGGCCTCGGGGCCGACGCCGAGGACGCCATAGTGGTTCATCATGGCAGCGCCTCCTCGGGCGGCCGGGCGATGTCGCCCAGTTCGCGCAGGAAGCCGACGAAGTTGTCGACGCTGCTGAGCATCCAAGCAATCGACGACTCGGACAGCGTGAACAC
>DAORCZ010001523.1:0-1726 GCA_035345735.1 Pseudomonadota bacterium
CCGACGCCGGGTGGCACGGGCGGGGCCTTTCGCACGATTGAGCTGTACGGCGTGATGGGCGGTGCGCGCGTGCCGCTGACTTCTGCGGTCAGCATGGCAGGGGGCATGCCGCAGGTTCAGCCGGGTGCTCGCGTGATGGTGGGTGAAGTGGCGGCGGATGGCTTCGGCTTGGCGGGCGTGCCGGGGCGATGGAGCGCCTACTATTCGGGGCGGTCACCGGCTGAGTTTGGGCTGGATGCCGACAAGGGCGTCCTGGCTTCGGACGGCAGTCGTGGCTGGGCGCTGACGGCGACGTTCTTGAGTCAGATCTTCGGCGCGGGGTGGCGAGCGGTCATCTACTAACCAGCGTCGTACTTTTGAGTGTCTTACGAAGGAAGGGGGCAAGCGATGCGGACTCCGCAGTGTGGGGAAGCGTATCAAGTCTGTGTGCATCTGGTGAAGGCAGCAGCGTCGGAACAGGGGCACTATTGGAAGGTTCCAGGTAAGCCGTGGATCGTGCTCTGCGCAGGGTGTCATGCTCGGTATTCCAATCGACTCTCGGTCGAGATGAGCGGTGCCGCGCGGCGGCTTTCCACGACGCCCGAACTCGATCCACAGTCGGCGGTTGCTGTTCATGAACATGCGCTGACTCCGAGCGCTGCGTCCGACGCGCAGAGATCGCAGGCAGCGGTCTCGACGCATGACCCGCAGCTTCCTGACGACGTGCTCTCGCTGCGTCGCCGCGTGGATGACCTGCGGCTGGATGTGCTTCTGCCTGCGCAGGACTACTCGCCGACCGCAGCTGCCAGCAAGGTGAAGCGCCTGCTCGTGCTCTATCAAGAGCTTCGGCAGCGGCTGGATGCAAGCAACCCGGTGAACGCGATCATAAGGACTCAACTCGATCTGATCCATGTCTCGCTCGCGCGCGTCGAAGCCACCACTCGACTGGCCGAGGTAACGAGGAAGCATGTGCTGAAGCTCAGTGGCGAATCGCGGAGGCTCCTAAAGCGCACGCTGAGCCAGCCTTTCAGCGGCTACTATTATCGTCGCCGCGTCTATCGCCGTCTCATCCGCGAGCGCGACGACTTGATCTCGCTGATTACGCACCAGAGCTTGCCAAGCTCCTACCTACCACCCGTCTGGACGGTCGCGCTGGGCGAGACCTTCCCAGCACTCCAACTGCGCTATGGCAGCCCATTGTCGGACGCAGAGATGCGTCGAATCACCAGCGGCGTTCCGCTCGCCGACCTCGCCCCGCTGGCCGTCGCCGTGGAGAGCTGCGCGTGTGACATCTGCGTCAGCGGTCGGAAGAACGGCGCGATGGAAACCGAGGCGTATCTTGCCGTGCTGTCGAGCTGCGCCTGCGCCTACTGCAAGTTCTGTCGCACGATGCTGTGGAAGATCGATGTGACCAAGCTAGAGCACGCCCCCGCCTATCGCGATGCCATGCTGCTCTTGCGACATCGTCTGGGTGGGCCGTCGTCGCTGAACTAACCGTCGAGCATGGGAGTTACGACGATGGGCTTTGTGAAGAAGCAAACTTTCTGCGTGGTGATCGGCAGCCGGGGCGAGAGAGAAGTGATCGATGGGCTGCCCGGGGACGGCGAACGAATGGAGCGCCGCATTGAAGCGGCCAGCTTGCTTGCGGCCCACACAGAAGCGTTCGGCAAGCTGCCGGACCTTGATCCTGGCATCCGCGAGCTGGTTGTGGTGCTCAACGAGATCCCCGGGATGAGGACGTGGTCTT
>DAORCZ010001524.1:0-1723 GCA_035345735.1 Pseudomonadota bacterium
GGTCGAAGAATTTCGCAGCCACCTGCGGCGCAGTCCGCAAGCGGTGACGCTGGATAGCGTGGCGCGGGCCCTGGGGGTCTCGGCGCGCACGCTGCAGCGTCAGCTAAAAGAAGCGAGCGTGAGCTTCCGCGGTGAGCTTCATCTGGCCCGCGTGCTGCGGGCCCAGGAGCTCTTGCGCTCGACCGATCTGAAGCTCTTGGCCGTCGCGCACGAGGTCGGCGTCAAGAAGCCGCAGCACCTAAGTGCGCTCTTCCGCCGCCTCACGGGTGAAAGTCCCGCCGGCTTCCGCAGTCGCTACCGCAGCGCGCCCGATGTCAGCTCCTGGGGCGAGCCCGACTAAGGTCAGCCGCACTGACTACCCATCGAATATGTAAACACCTGCTAAGGGCAGTTGGCCCAGGGCGGGGTCTGGAAGTGGGAGACGAGGAAATCGACGAAGAGGCGGACCTTGGCCGGGATGTGGCGAGCGTTGGGGAACACGGCGGAGATGGGGAGAGGCATGCACCACGCGGGAAGGACGCGGACCAGGCGGCGCTCGCGCAGGGCGGCGGCGGTCAGGAACAGCGGGCAGAACGCGATGCCCAGGCCCTGGCAGGCGGCTTCGACGAGGATCTCGCCGTGGTTGGCGACCATGCGGCCACTGACCTGCACGGCGACCGCCCCGTCGGGCCCCTGCATGCGCCAGGTGGTGGGGACGGCGTGGTAGGCGTAGATCAGGGCCTGGTGATTTTCGAGCTCGCTGGGCTGGCTAGGCGTGCCGCAGCGACGCAGATAGTCGGGACTGGCGCACATTACGCGATCGACGGAGGCCAGGCGACGGGCGATGAGCGAGCTGTCTTCGAGCTCGCCAATGCGCACCGCCAGATCGAAGCCTTCGGCCAGGATGTCGACCTTGCGGTCGACAAGGACCGTCTCGATGGTGAGCTCGGGATAGCGAGCCTTGAAGGCGGCGAGCGGGGCCGCGAGGTGACTGACCGCAAAGGCCATCGGCAGGTTGATGCGCAGCCGTCCCTGGGGCGAGGTCTGGAGCTCGGTGGCCTCAGCCTCCGCCTCGGAGAGGGCGCGCATGGCTTCGCTGCAGCGCTCGTAGTAGGCGCGGCCGACCTCAGTCAGCGTGAGCTGTCGCGTCGTGCGCTGCAGCAGCCGAGCCGACAGCCGATCCTCAAGCCGTGCCACCAGCTTGCTGGCGTACGACTTGGTCACGCCCAGGCGACGGGCAGCGGCTGTGAAGCTGCCCTCCTCGACCACCACCAGGAAGGCTTCCATCTCGGTCAGGCGACTCATGATGAGCCTTCAGTGTCTGCTCATCGGCCAGGCGCGATCGAAAAAAGTGAGCCGCCTGCTCGCCCACCCCGGACCCGGGAACCGCCAATCGCGGGGATCTAGTTCGCGTCGAACACGTCGGCCACCGACTGTGCCGAGGCGGCCCGACGCAGCCAGCGGTCGAGCGTGGCCGGGTCGGTGCAAGCCAAGATCTGCTTGCGCAGCGCCCGCGATACCGAGACACCGCGAGCCGCCAAAATCGTCACCACGCTCTCTGCCTTGCCGATGACACGGCCTTCGGCCTTTCCTTCGGCCTTTCCTTCGGCTCTTCCTTCGGCCTTGCCTTCCCGATAGACACTCTTGGCGTAGGGCAGTTGTCGCAGATTCAACATGGGGGATCCTCGACGGACAGAGTTCTGCACGATGTCATGGACGATCGCGCGCGGCAAGTGCAGCGTCG
>DAORCZ010001525.1:0-1721 GCA_035345735.1 Pseudomonadota bacterium
TTCGGCGCCCATGCCCTTAAACAGCGACTGCCGTCGGACCTGCTGGCGATTTTTGAGACCGGCGCGCGGTACCAGATGTATCACGCGCTGGCCCTGGTTCTCGTCGGTGTGCTGGCTTCACGAAGTGAACTACCGGGCCGCTTGGCGACGCCGCTGCAGCTTGCAGGCGGAGGCTTTGTCGTCGGCACCCTGCTGTTTTCGGGATCGCTTTACGTCCTGGCGCTGAGCGGACAACGCTGGCTGGGCGCGATCACGCCGCTCGGCGGCTTGGCGTTCCTCGCCGGGTGGCTAGCCCTGGCCTGGGCCGGCTGGCTGCAGCGCTAGCCGCAGCTTCCAGGTCGATGCGACGGCCTGCGCGGTCGCCGATCTCCCACATCCCGCCCAGCACGCTTCAGCGGCATTGAGCTCCCGCCTGCCTGCAAGGTTCTGCCGCCTCCCGCCCCAAAGTTCCCACAGACACCACGACACAAAACGAGGCACCCAAGGGTGCCAAGAAGCTGAAGCTCGATCGCACCTGGGTCTTTGTCCTCGGCGGTCTGCCGGCTGCGGGAATCGAACGATTTCGTCGGTACGTCTGCTAAAATAGCTTAGGTTTTCTATGTCTAATCAGCGTCCGGGTCCGGTGGGGGACCCGCAGGTTGACGGAACGACCGCGCCGGTCTCGACGGGGGATAGCGCAGCGGCGGGCTCTGCCTCGGCAGTCACCAAGGATTTGCGCCCGGACGCCCCGACGCCGCCGGCTGGCGCTGCGCTGGGAACGTCGGGTCCGGTGAGTCCGACTGCGCCGACGCTGGGGCAGACGGCGAGCAGTCCGACGGGGGCACGTCGTCCACGCATCTCGCAAGAGCTGACCAGCGGCGCGATCATCGCCGAGCGCTATCAAGTGGTCGAACGCCTGTCCGCCGGCGGTATGGGCGTGGTGTACAAGGCGCGGCATATCGCACTCGACGACTTGGTCGCGCTGAAGCTGCTGCTCAAGCCGCAGAAGGAAGAGGACCAGAAGCGCTTCCTGCAAGAGGCGCGTGTTGCGACGCGCATCAAGCACCCCAATACCGTCTATGTCTCGGACTTTGGGGTACTGCCCGATGGGCGCTCGTATCTGGCGATGGAGTTTCTGCGCGGCAAGACGCTGGCGCAGGCCATCCACGAAGCGACGACTACGGCCGCCTCGACAAGCGCCACGACCAAGCCTGCCCCACCAGCCGTCCTGGCTGCGGCCGTGCAGGCCTCGGCGAACCCATCGAGTAGCTCGGCAATCCCGGCGCCGGTGGGCGACAGCGGTATGGATCCGCTGCGGGTCTGTCGCATCGGCGTGCAGATCGCGCGCGGCCTGCATGCCGTGCACGAAAAGGGCATCGTCCATCGCGATCTGAAGCCAGAGAACGTCTTTCTCGTCGAGCAGGACGGGCAGAAAGACTTTGTGAAGATCGTCGATTTTGGCATCGCCAAGGCGACGCGGGTGGGCAGCGGCGAGCGGGCGGCGGTCTCGGCGCAGAGCCAGCCTTCGATGAACCGCGACGAGATCCTCAAGGCGGTTGAGCAGGCCGGCGACTCGCTGGCCGTGCCGGTGAGTGTGACGCTGCCCGGGTCGGTGATGGGCACGCCCGCGTACATGTCGCCCGAGGCGATCGATGGACGCCTGATCGATGCTCGCGCCGACCAGTACTCGCTGGGCTGTGTGCTCTTCGAGATGCTGTGCGGTCACACTCCGTTTCGGGCCC
>DAORCZ010001526.1:0-1720 GCA_035345735.1 Pseudomonadota bacterium
GCGACAAACGCCTGCTTGGCTTTCTTGCCGTCGATCTCCACGTCCTTGACGATCAGATCCTTGCCCGCCAGGCTCGGCAGCTTGGCCAGTGTTGCGGCCTTGTAGCCCTGGGCCTCGGCAGCCGCGCGGATCGCCTCGCCGCGCTTTAGCGTCGCCAGCTCGCCGCGCGCGGTCTGCGCGCCCTCGAGCGTGGTCTTCAGCGTGGCCGGGTCGCCGAGCGCCTGATAGGCGGTCCACGCCTCGGCCTGCGCCCTGTCGAGCACGAGCGCGCCCTCGGCGGGCTTGCCCTTCTCGAGGTCGGCAACGCGGCCGGTCAGCGTGCGGTTTTTCTCGCGCAGCCTGAAGTTGTCGCTCTGCGCCTCGGCAAGCTTCTCAGCCAGGCGCAGCGCGTCTTTGCCATAGCGCTCGAGCAGGTCGCTTGGGCGATCGCGCTGCTCGGACTCGCCGCCCTGCGGTTGCCCGTCATCAGGTGCGTGAAGAAAAAGCCGGTAACGCATAGTGACTCCTTGAGTCAGCCCCGCATCGGGGCATACAAAAGGCCCTGCCGCCCCAAGAGGCGCAGAGCCTAGTGAGGGACAGGGCCTAATCTATGAAGAGGCCGTCAGGTTGTACGATTGCCGGTTACAGCGTCCGGCACCGTTTCAGGCGACGTAATCGCCAGGGCTGTCTACGGCTGCACTGCCCTCATCGGGCTTCGGTAGGGCACGTCAGGCCAGAATACAGGCCTGCTCTGCCGGCTCGGTTCGTCCAGGAAATGTACCTCGGAGCATCTACCTGGCCTATCTCCGCATACTCGCATCCCCCGAGCTGAACGTGCCCCCTATGCAATTGTGCGAATCAAGATTGAGCGGGCCGACTGTTTGGGATAGCTACTTTATCGGTTTGGCGTCTCTAGCGCGCCGGGCATACCAGACATTTAGCCGCTGGCCGCTGGCAGGTTCTTAGCTATCACTGCCGCGAGGTGCTTCCCCTGACGCCGCTGGCGCCGACGAGCCTGCCGTGACTTCGCGTCTCCGCCTTACCCGCTCCCCGATGTTTCACCCAATCGGCCCTAATGTTGGGTATTGGTGCCGGTGGTCGGACTTGAACCGACGACCTGCGGGTTATGAGCCCGCCGAGCTACCACTGCTCCACACCGGTCTAGTAGGCCACCCCGCGCGAAACCCTACGCATCTTCCGCGCGCGCATCGCGTAGCGCGTGTGTGAGATCTCGGCCGGAAGTTGCCGCTGCAGCTGCCGCCAGCAGCGCACGATCTCACGTTCAACCCGGCGTACAAACGCTCGCATAATCGCTGTCATCGGCGAGCATGCGGCGAGCATTGCCGCGTTCAGCTGTTCGAGCGCAGTGATCGCTGCCTGGATAATCTCAGCGGCAGCGGCAGCAATATCACGGAACTGCATCGCCGCGTCGATCGTGAACTCAGACTCCATACCGTCGCTCCAGATACCGGACGATCATGATCAGTGCTGCTTTGAGTACGCGCGCAAAGTCGCGCATCTCACTATTGATGTTTTCTATTGTAGCACGATCGTCAAGTGATGTCATCTATTGCAGCACGCCCCCACGAAAAATGTATCGCCGCCGCGCGCGCGCCTTGCACTCATCGCAGTGCTCAGTCGCTCCCAACTCCCAGTACGCGCGCGCATTCAGTTCTTCGAGATCCTCGACGACGATGCGCCAGCGACAATGACAATTCCCGCGACACGGCGTGCCCTCGCC
>DAORCZ010001527.1:0-1719 GCA_035345735.1 Pseudomonadota bacterium
ATGGCCGGCGCGATGATGCGGATCTCTTCGTCGCCAAAGTGGCCCCCCTCGCCCGCGTGCGGGTTGAGGCCGGCGACCCACAGGCGTGGCTTGGCAATCGCAAAGTCGCGATGGAGCGCGCGGGCCGTCGTAGCCAGCGTATTGGCCAGATCCGGCACCGTGAGCGCCCCCGCCACGTCACGCAGCGCCAGGTGGGTCGTCGCAAGTGCCACGCGCAGCGACGGACCCGCCAGCATCATCACCTCACGCGGGGCGGTCCGCAGGTGCGCGCCCAGCAGCTCGGTGTGACCCGGAAAAGCAAGCCCGCCGGCTTTCGCCCCAGCTTTGTGGATCGGCGCAGTGCACAGGGCTTGGACTTGCCCTTCGACCGCTGCGGCAATCGCCGCTTCCAGATAGCGGACCTGGGCCACACGCGCTGCTGCGCTCGGCTCGCCCGGCACTGCCTCATCGGCACTCAGAGAACTGACCGCCACCTGCGTCAAACAGGGCGAGGCACAGACACGCTGCCAAGCCGGCCGCAGATTGAGCCGATCCGCCGCCCTAGAAAGGACGCCAGGATCGCCGTAGAGGCACAGCGTCGCACCCTGCGTGCCCAGGTCGGGTTGCTCTGTTGCCTCCGCAAGCTGGAGGCGCTCACAGAGAATCCTCACCCAGAGCTCGGGTCCGATGCCGCACGGATCGCCCAGGGTGAGCGCGATGCGAATCGCTGTGGGGTGCATGGCTTTCACGACGCGAATCAATATACTGCCTGAATGCCTCGTCACCCTGGCCGTCTAGCTGCTATGGACGCTGAACTCAGTCGCCGAGACTGGCTGCGCTGCGCCGCGACTGGCCTTTCGGCAGGAGCACTTGGGCTGGGTACCGTCAGGGCCGAGGCGCAGACTGCACCCCGTCGCTCGCGCCAGGGCGAGGCCTTCACATGGAGCCTGCGCTTCCTGGGGGTTTTCGAGGCAGGGCGGGCCCGTCTGGCGGTGACACCGGCGCAGAAGACCGCCAACGGTTGGCAGATCGCCGCCGTCGGTGAGGCCGAGGCGCTGGGGTTGGCCAAGGCCTTCACTGGCCTGCACGACGACTATCGTCTGGTCCTCGACGCCACCACGCTGGCCCCCCGTCGGATCGAGATCGTCGAGACCGGCTTTCGCAGTCGCACCGTCACGATCCAGGCCGACGGCAAAAAGATCGACATGGTGCAGCACAAGCCCGAGCCGGAACGGCGCTTGAGCGGCGTGCTACCCAGTGAGCCGCTGGAGCCGGTGTCGGTCCTGCTGCAGCTTCGCGGGGCTCGACTGAAAGATGGCGATCACCTGGAGCTGATCATCCTCGATGGCACGGCGCTGTATCAGGGCTCGATTGATGTGCAGGGGCGCGAAGAACTGACCACCGCATTCGGCACCAATCCCGCCATCAAGCTGCTGTGCAAAGGGGAACGGGTCGATCAGAACGGCCGCAAGACGGGACGCATCGTGCGCACTGCAACGATGTGGCTCTCCGACGACGCACGCCGGTTGCCCCTCTTGGTCGTGGCGCAGACCGATCTGGGCAGCGGGCAGTTCGAGCTAACGGGCTACGACCCGGGCTCACGAGCGCTGCCGGTACCTAAGAGCTTCACAGGCATCAGTCAGACGACGGCCCCCAAGCTCGAGCCGGGCAAGGCGGGCGGTGAAAAGCCGAGCGGCGAAAAGCCGAGCGGTGAAAAGCCGAGCGGTGAAAAAACGATCC